>NZ_CAJMYY010000010.1:0-275090 GCF_905220185.1 Paraburkholderia sp. J11-2
TGAGCAGCACCTGCGCCGCGTGGCGCATCTGGTCGAGACACGCGCCCATCACCTGCGGCTGGCAGCGCAGCGAGTACGGGTCCTGGACCTTGCCGCAGTCGCGGTGCGAGAGGTTGATCGCCGAGCCTTCGAGCAGCGTGCGGTAGGCCGCGGCGGCATCGATCTGGCCGCGATGACCGCGCAGTTCGTGAATGCGGGCGTCGAACGGCTTCACCGAACCGGCCGCTGCATCCACGCACAGCGCGCCCGATACGAGCGCCGTGCGGTACAGGTCTTCGATCGCGAACATGTTGTAGATCGCGAGCGCGGCGGAGGCCTGCGTGCCGTTGAGCAGCGCGAGACCTTCCTTGGCCTGCAGCGCGAGCGGCTTGAGGCCCGCAGCGGCGAGACCCGCCTCGGCGCTGGCGCGCTCGCCGCGGATGAACACCTCACCAATGCCGAGCAGCACGGCCGACATATGCGCGAGCGGTGCGAGGTCGCCCGAGGCGCCCACCGAGCCCTTCACGGGAATGAGCGGCAGCACGTCGGCGTTGAAAAGCGTGATGAGCGCGTCCATCACTTCGCGGCGGATACCCGAATAGCCGCGGCCCAGGCTCGACAGCTTCAGCGCCATCAAAAGGCGCACGACCGGACGCGACATCGGTTCGCCCACGCCCACGGCGTGCGAAAGCACCAGGTTGCGCTGCAGCAGTTCGAGCTGGTCGCTCGGGATGTGCGTGCTCGCGAGGCGCCCGAAGCCCGTATTGATGCCATAGGCGGGCTCACCTTTCGCCGTGATCTCGGCAACGGCGCGTGCGCCGGCGTCGATGGCCGCGAAGCTGGCCGGATCGAGCTCGAGCCGCACTGCCTCGCGCGCGATCTGGCGCAGTTGGGGCAGGGTCAGATGGCCGGGCGTGAGGCGAAGGGTCGGGAGCATGGTCGAATCCTGTCTATACAAGTCGCGAAAGTGGCCGAAGTCTAGCCTGGCGCGCCTGTCTATACAACTCCTCTTTGCGGCCCTTGTGGCCTGGGACTATCCACGAGAAGGCCGCGAGCGACCGTCACGCATCGAGTTGCAGCCTGCCCCCAATAAACGCGAGGAAGCACTGCACGCGCGCCGCAAGCGCCGCGCTGCGGTAATACACGGCGTGGATCGGCTGGCGCGATTCGATCAGCGCGTCGTCCAGCACCGTGACGAGGCGTCCCGCCCCACGGTCGGCCGTGGTGAGGAAGTCGGAAAGGCACGCGATGCCGCTTCCGGCGAGCGCGAGCTGGCGTATCGTCTCGCCGCTCGACGCCAAAAGCGCGGGTGCGATGGTGTAGCCGGATTCGGTCTCTTGCGTCCTTGCGGCCGTGCCCGCTTCGCCGCCGCCAGCCGCACGCAGCGGCCAGCCGTTCAGATGCGCGGGCGCCGTAAAACCGATCAGCCGATGTTCGCGCAACGCGGCCACGCTGCGCGGCGTGCCATGCGCCGCGAGATAGGCGGGACTCGCGACGATGCGCAAACGGCTCGTGCCGAGCGCGCGCGCGTGCAGCGTGGAGTCCTGCAGCGTGCCGATGCGAATGGCGATATCCACGCGCTGCTCCAGCAAATCGACGATGCGCTCGTTATTCGTGAGCTCGAGTTCGATCTCGGGATACGCCTCGGCGAACGCCGCGACGTGCGGCACGATGCAGTGAAGCATGAACGGCGTGGCCGCATCCACGCGCAAGCGCCCCGAAGGACGCTCGCGGTGGCGCGTGACGGCCTCTTCGGCATCGGCCATCGCCGCGAGAATGGCGCGGGCGCGATCGAGGAACAGCTCGCCCTCCTCCGTGAGCTGCAAGCGCCGCGTGGTGCGCAAAATCAACGCGACGCCCAGCTGCTTTTCGAGCCGCGTCAGCGCGCGGCTCACGCCGGATACGGTTTGCTCGAGCTTTTCGGCGGCGGCGGTGATCGACCCCGCATCGATCACGGTGACGAATACGAGCAGTTCGTCGGTGGAGGTTTTCATGGTCGGTTCGCGCCTGGACTGCGTTGGCACGCAACGGGTGCGGCGCGCCTCTAGCGCCCGGATTGTCGCCCACGGCGCGGGCAACGCCAAGCGTCTGCGTGAGACGCCAGCGGCGCTCGGCAAGGCGCGCTCAGCGTGCCGCCGTCGGCCGTCTGGCAGGCGCACCGCGGCCGCGCGGCGTTTCGTCGATCGCCTGAATGGTTTCGGTGATGCAATCGACAAAGCGTTGGGCCATCGCGGTTAGCACCGCATCTCGGCGGAACAGCAGGTAGAGCCGTCGCGCGGGCGGCTGCCCGATCAGGTCGAGCGTTTGCAGATGCTCGAGCGCCTCTTCGGCGCGCAAGGCGAGATGCGTCCACGATGTCACCACGTTGGCGTTGAGCGCGAGCCCGTAATAGAGCGCCTGCGAGGCGCAGCGCGTCACCCGGCGCGGCGGCGGCAAACCCGCCTCGGCAAACTGTGCGGCGAGAAACGCGCGAAACTCCTCCGACGGCCCCGTGTGCAGCCATTCGGCATCCTGAAGATCGATGAGCGACTTCGCCTTCGTCAAACCACCGCGACGGCTCACAGCGAACCACATCGGAAACGTCGCCAACTCCACGCAACGCACCGTCGCGAACTCGCGCGGCTGCACGCTCGGGGCAAGTGCGAAATCCAGCTCGCCGTTCTTCAACAGTTCGACGAGCTGCGAAGGCGCGTGTTCGACGAACTCGAGCGCGACGTCGGGCATACGCTGCCGGAACCGGTCGTACGCGCCCGGCAGGACGCTGATGCCTGCGAGCGGCGTCACGCCGATTGTCACGCACCCCTGACGCTGATCGCGCAGGTTCGCCAACGCGTTCTCGGTACGCAGGATTTCGTTGACGATCAGCTCCGCGCGCGCGAGCAACACACGCCCGTCGCTCGTGAGCGTGACGCCCGATGAACTGCGCGTCATGAGCAAGAGCCCCACTTCGTCTTCGAGATCGCGCAGCGCACGCGTGACGGCAGGCTGCGTCACGCACAGCAGGCGCGCGCCCTCGTGCACGCTGCCCGCCCGCGCCACCGCCACGAGTGCGCGCAACTGATGCAGCTTCATGACCTATGCGCCTTCGCGAAGCGGTCTGCGCCGGACGACGCTGGCAGCGCTGCACGCCGCGACATGGATGTCAGTTCTGACACGGGATTCACCTGATAAACCGTTTTTATCGGAATAAGAATTTATGTCTATTTCGATTATAGAGACGTTCCTATGATTTGCCGCATGACATTGCACGACGTTTGTCCCGACGCAATGCGCGATATATCAATCAAGGAGACCGCGCGTGCAGCAAAACCTCGCCTCATCGATCGACACCGCCTCAGCTGCTTCCCACCGAGGCTCGCGGACCCGTACGATCATCGCCACATCCGCCGGCAATGCGCTGGAGATGTTCGACTTCACCGTGTTCAGCTACTTCGCCGCGCTGATCGCCAAGGCGTTCTTCCCGGTCGATTCCGGCGCGGGCTCGATGCTGCTCGCGCTCGCGACCTTCGGCGTGGGCTTCGTGATGCGGCCGCTCGGCGGCGTGCTGATCGGCGGCTACGCGGACCGCAAGGGGCGCAAGGCCGCGCTCACGCTCACCATCGCGCTGATGATGGCCGGCACGGCGCTCATCGCGCTCACCCCCACTTACGCGCAGATCGGCGTTGCCGCGCCGATCGCGGTGGTCGCGGGCCGTCTGCTGCAAGGGTTGTCGGCGGGCGGCGAAATCGGCACCGCGACGGCGTTTCTCATGGAGTCGGGGCCGCTCTCGCGGCGCGGCTTCATGGTGAGTTTCCAGATGATGAGCCAGGGCGTCGCGGCGCTGCTCGGCGCGCTCAGCGGCGCGCTGCTTTCGGCCGTGCTGCCGCCCGATGCGCTCGAAGCCTGGGGCTGGCGCCTGCCTTTTCTGTTCGGCCTGCTGGTCGGACCGGTCGGCTTGTACATCCGCCGCCATCTCGACGAAACCCACACGCCGGAACCGAAAACGCAGAGCGCCGTGCGCGAGTTGCTCGCCGGCTACAAATCGCGCCTGCTGCTCGGCGTGCTGATGATCGTCGGGCCGACCTCGATGCTCTACATCATGGTGTTCTATATGCCGGGTTACGCGGTGCGCGCGCTGCATCTGCCGGTGGCGACGTCGTTCCTCGCCGGCTGCGCTTCGGGTCTGACGATGACGCTCGCCGCGCTGCTCGCGGGCCTGTGCATCATCGACCGCCTGCCGCGCCGCAAGCCGCTCGTGTTCGTGACCACGCTGCTTTCGCTGCTGTGCGTGTATCCGTCGTTTCGCGTATTGCTCAGTTCACCGTCGATCCCCGTGCTGATCGCGATCGTTACCGTCGTCATGGGGCTCGCGACGCTCGGTACCTCGTCGTTCTTTCTGCTCATCATGGAAGCCTTTCCTCAGCGGGTGCGCGCCACGGCGCTCGCGGTGATCTACAGCGTGGGCGTGACGGTCTTCGGCGGCTTCGCGCAATTCAACGTCACGTGGCTGCTCCAGCACACCGGGGACGCCATGTCGCCCGCGTGGTATCTGCTCGCGGCGGGCACGGTCAGCCTCGTCGCCATCGCGAGCTTTCCCGAACGGCGCGGCATCGGCGCCGCGCAATGACCGCACGGTGATCGAGCGCTAACCATCGCTCGCACCGCGCCCCTCCTGGGCAACGTCTGCTTTTTCGTCTTTCCGGTGCGCCTTCGGCGCGTCGGAGGCAGGCGTGCGCGCGCCAGCTTGAGTCCCGTGCGCATCGCATCCGTGATCCATCAGACCAACAACATTAGAGACATGAAGACATTCTTTCCCACCGCTTCGCAATGCTTGCGCCCACTCGCGCTGGCAATCCTCGCCTTGGCCGCTCATGGCGCGCAGGCGTCGATGACGGTCTACGGCGCCGTCGACAGCTTCCTGCAATACTCGAACAACAGCGGAGACACCGCGCTGCGACTGCAAAGCGGCGGCGCGTCCACCTCGCGCTGGGGCATCACCGGCTCCGAGGACCTGGGTGCGGGCGTCTACTCGGGTTTCAAGCTCGAAGGCGGCATCAACCTGATGAACGGCCAGCAGCAGAGCGCCACCTCGATGTTCAATCGCGAGGCCAATCTCTGGATCGGCTCCGAGCGCTGGGGCCGCCTGAAACTCGGCAAGCAGTATCCGGCAATTCCACCCGAAGGCGCCGACCCGTTCTATGCCGTCGGCATGCTGTCGCCGTGGGCGAGCGCCGTGCTCGCGGTCGGCGACCTGGGCCCCGGCGCGACGACCGTGCAGGCGCGCGTGGACAACGCCGTGAGCTATCAGACGCCGACTTACAACGGCCTGAGCGCGACCGTGCTCTACGCACTGCGCAACGAGGCCGGCGCGAGTCCAGTCGCCCGCAACGTGGGCGGACTCGTCGATTACGCGAACGGTCCGCTCGACCTCACCGTCTCGTACAACGCGATCTGGGCCGACACGCCGCACGGCAAGGCACCTGGCACACCGGACGGTCCGCGCACCGACCTCGTGATGGCAAGCGCGCTCTATCAGTTCGGCGCGCTCGGCGCTTCGGCGACCTTCACGCTCACGCGCCCCACCGCCATCAACACTTACGTGGCGAGCGTGTACTCGCTCGGCGCGGTGTGGTCGCAGGGGCCGCACGCCGTGCGCGCCGGTGCGATCTACCGCAACGTGTCGGGCCGCGAGGACAGCGCGTTCGGCCTGCTGCTCGGCTACGACTATCAGTTCTCCAAGCTCACCGGCTTGTACGCGCGCGTGGGCGGATTCCGCAACCAGGGCCAGTCCCAGCTCTCGTTCGGCTCCGATCCGCTCGCGTCGCCGGGTCTCAATCCGCTCGTCGTCGCGCTCGGTCTGCGCAAAAAATTCTGATCGACTCTCTCACCTGCCTCGAAACCATGACACCTCCTACCGCTCTCGCCTCGCTCGCCACCGCATTCATCGACGAACATGCGCCGCGCTACACCGCGCTCGCCGACGCCATCTGGCAACTCGCCGAAGTGCGCTACGAGGAAACCGTCTCGGCGGCCCTGCATATCGACGCACTCGAAGCCGCGGGCTTTCGCGTGACACGCGGCGTTGCCGGCATACCCACTGCTTTCGTCGCCGAATACACGAACGACTCGCAAGGCGCCGCCACGGCCGATAACGCGCCGGTGGTCGCGATCCTTGGCGAATACGACGCGCTCTCGGGGCTGAGTCAGGAAGCAAGCGCACTCGCCTGCCATCCCGCCAGCGACATCGCCAACGGCAACGGCCACGGTTGCGGCCACCATCTGCTCGGCACCGCCGCGCATCTCGCGGCGGTCGCCGCTGCCGCCGAGTTGAAAGCGACCGGCCGGCCCGGCACGGTGCGCTTCTACGGCTGCCCGGCCGAGGAAGGCGGCTCCGGCAAAACCTTCATGGCGCGCGCCGGCTGCTTCGACGACGTCGACGCCGCGCTCTCGTGGCACCCCGCGACGCACACAGGCGTGTTCGCGGCCAGTTCGCTCGCCAATATTCAGGCGTACTTCCGGTTTCACGGCCGGGCGTCGCACGCGGCCGCGTCACCGCATCTCGGACGCAGCGCCCTCGACGCCGTCGAATTGATGAACGTGGGCGTCAACTATCTGCGCGAGCATATGCTGCCGGAAGCGCGCGTGCATTACGCCGTGACCAACACGGGCGGACTCTCGCCGAATGTCGTGCAGGCGAACGCCGAAGTGCTCTACCTCGTGCGTGCGCCTCGCAACGATCAGGCGCGCGATCTCTACGCGCGCGTGTGCGACGTCGCGCGCGGCGCGGCGCTGATGACGGGCTGCCGTCTCGAGATCGTGTTCGACAAGGCCTGTTCGAACCTGCTGCAAAACACGATCCTCAACCGCGTCGTCGATCGCCATCTGCATGCGTTCGGCGCGCCCGCCTGGAGCGAGCCCGAGACCGCGTTCGCACGCGCGCTCCAACAGGAAACCTTGAGCGCCGAGGACATAGACAGCGCGGCGCGCTCGCTCACCCATGCGTGGCGCGAACCGCAACCGCTTTTCGACCGCATCGATCCCTACGAGCCAGGCAACGAAAAACCGCTCTATGGCTCGACCGACGTCGGCGACGTCAGCTGGGTCACGCCGACGGCGCAATGCTTCGTGAGCTGCTTCGCGTTCGGCACGCCCTTCCATTCGTGGCAGCTGGTCGCGCAAGGCAAGACCTCCCTTGCGCACAAAGGCATGCTGCTCGCAGCGAAAACGCTGGCCGCCGCCGCGCTGGATCTGCTCGCCCACCCACGGCTCGCGGCCGAAGCGAAAGCCGAATTGATCGAACGCCGTCGCGGCAAGCCGTACGAATGCCCGATTCCCGCCGACGTGCCATTGCCCTTCACTCGTGCCACCCACGCAACGGCCTGAGCGCGGTGCGGCTCGTCGTCGTCCGCATTATTGATCGCGAGTCAAGATTCATTTGAGACTAAAGCGGTTTTTGCAAAGCCGGAATGCGCCGATACTGATCGCCGTCGCAAATCGAACAGAACCAGGAGCAACCCATGAAAGTATTCGTGACAGGCGCAGGCGGTTTTATCGGCGGCACGATCGCAGCGCATCTCGTGCGCGCGGGCCACACGGTGCGCGGCCTCGTACGCCGCCCCGAGCAGTTCGCCGACCTCGAAAAACTCGGCATCACACCCGTGCAGGGCGATCTCGACGACCGTGCGACGCTGATGGAGCAAGCGCGCGCCGCCGACGCCGTGATCAACGCGGCCAGCAGCGACCATCGCGGCGCGGTCGAGGCGCTCATCGACGCGCTCGCAGGCTCCGGCAAGCCGCTCCTGCACACGAGCGGCTCGAGCATCGTGGGCGACGCATCGGGCGGCGAAGCGACCGATCGCATCTATTACGAAGACGCCCTGCCCGAGCCGACCGCCGACAAGGCGCCGCGCGTGGCGATCGATAATCTCGTGCTCGCGGCGGCGGCGCGCGGCGTGAAGAGCGCCGTGCTGTGCAACACGCTGATCTATGGCGTGGGCGCCGTGCCGGGCGCCGCAAGCGTGCAACTGCCGCGGCTCATCCGTCAGGCGCAGAAGAGTGGCGTGATGCGCCACGTCGGGCGCGGCCTGAATATCTGGTCGAATGTGCATGTCGACGACGTGGCCGAACTCTATCGCCTCGCGCTCGAAAATACGCCGGCGGGCACGTTCTACTTTGTCGAAAGCGGCGAAGCGAATTTCCGCGACATGACCACGGCGCTCGCCGATGTGATGGGTCTCGGCGCGCCGCAGGACTGGCCGCTCGAAGCAGCAATCGAGGAATGGGGTTATGAGATGGCGTCGTACGGCCTCGGCTCGAACAGCCGCGTGCGCGGCGAGCGCGCCCGCAAGCTGCTCGGCTGGCAGCCGCAGCGCACCTCGGTCACCGACTGGATTCGTAAAGAGATGCCAAAACCGCAAAGATAAGTGCTGTAGAGCACGTTATTGTTGCGTATCCGTAAGGTCGATTCGCTAGAATCCGAGCGTCTTGCACTAGCTGCTGGCGCGTTGCGCGCCGGCACCGGATACGCCGATGCTACTCGCGCTGAACTTCTACTGGCTGACCAATCTGCTGGCCGTCCTGATCATCGTCGCGTGCCTCTACGACACGCGCTACGATGAATATGGCACGCTGACGCTCGCCGCCAGCGCGATGGGACTGATCGTGATGGCGATCGAAGTGCTGCTGCGCCCCGCGTTCGAGATGTCGCTCTAGCCCATTTCTTACGCTGACATCGCAGCAGTCTTTCGCTGTACTAACAACCGTCTATCGTCATTGCGCGGCATTTACTGCTTCTCGTGCGCACAGCACGACGACTGCGCGGGCGCATCTTCATAGCGATCGTGGTGACGCATCCACTCGCGCATGTCCTTCTCTTCGTTGCGCCCCTTCGCGGTGAGTTCCAGCATCGCATACGTTCCGATCAGCATGTCCCCGCCGCGCGCGTATGTCGAATACGTGTGGTACACGTTGCCCGCTTCGTCGCGATAGAACGCGCTGACGCCGGGCAGTTCGTCGCTCATGTATTCCTGCTCGGTGTAGTTGTAGATCGCCCTTCCGCGCGCCTTGTCGGCCTCGCTGAACGACACGTGATAGTCAAAGTTGAAGTCGCTCGCATTCGACGACACCCACGGAAAACGCCAGCCCATGCGCCGCTTGAACGCCTCGATCTTCGCGAGCGGCGCGCGCGATACGGCCACGTAGGTCACGTCGTGATGCTCCAGATGCGGCAGCATGCCGTCCACGTGGTCGGAGAGGAACGAGCAGCCCGGGCACCCCTCTTCCCACTCCGGCCCGAGCATGAAGTGGTAAATGATCAGCTGGCTGCGCGACCCGAATAGCTCGGCAAGCGTGCGCGCACCTTGCGGCGTATCGAACGTATAGGTTTTCTCGACTTTCACCCACGGCAGCGCCTGACGCTTCGCCACCAGCGCGTCGCGTGCATGCGTGAATGCGCGCTCCTCTGCCAGCAACGCCTTGCGCGCCTCCAGCCATTCGGCCTCCGAAACGATCTTGTGCGTCTCCATCGTCCAATCCTCCTTTCGGTTACATGCGCGCCGTTCAGGCGAACAGCGCCACCAGTTGATCCATCGCACTTGTCCAACCCTCGTTATGCGAATCGCGCGCCGCTTCGTCGAAGAAGCGTTCGTGTTTGAGCGTGAGGTCGGTGGCGGGCCCATCGGCGCGCAGCGTCACCGTGACGAGCGACTCGCGCTCCGGCGTGCTGCGCCACGCCCACGTAAATACGAGCTTTTCGTCCGGCACGACTTCGAGATACGTGCCGCTCACGTCGTGCTCCTCGCCGTTCGCGCCACGCATGATCACGCGAAAGCGCCCGCCCACGCGCACATCCGCTTCAGCGTGGATGCAAGTGTTGTCGAGCGGTTGCATCCAGCGCATCAGCTGCGCCGGCTGCGTCCACGCGGCGTAGACCTTCGCGGCAGTGGCGTTGAGCCGCCGCCGGATGGTGAGACTTGGAGCTTGCCAGGTGCCGGGTCCGGCTGCGGGCTGGGTAGACATGCATCTTCCTCCACGAAAGCGGCGAGTCGATCGAGCGTTTCGCTCCAGAAGCGTTGATAGTGCGCGAGCCACTGCATCGCGTCCTCCATCGGCCCCGCCGCGAGCCGGCACGCCACGGTGCGGCCGGTTTTCGCGCGCGTGACGAGGCCCGCCTGGGCGAGTACATCCAGATGCTTCATGACCGCGGGCAACGACATCGAGAACGGCTGCGCGAGCGCGCTCACAGAAAGTTCGTCGTGCTGCGCGAGGCGCGCGAGCAGCGCGCGCCGCGTGGGATCGGCGAGCGCCGCGAAGGTGCGGTCGAGGGTGTCGTCTTCATACTTAACCATGCGGTTAAGCATAGACGGCGAGCGCGCGATGTCAAGGAAAGCGTCGGCATGGACTGGCGGCGGCGCGCACGACCGCACAGCCGCCACTAGAATGGCCGTTTCACCGCGTCGCGCCATTCCACCTCTGCCACGTCACGCCATGCCGTCCAAAATCCGCAACTCGCTGCTCTGGATCTTCGACGCCTTCGAGCGCGAGCCCAGTTACGTCCGCAAGCCCATGTTCGGCTGCGACGCCGCGTATCTGGACGGCCTGCTATGCCTTGTGGCCGCCGACCGCGACGCGCCGTTCAACGGCGTACTTGTCTGCACGTCGCGGGAGCACCACGCGTCGCTCATCGAAACGATCCCGGCGTTGCGAGCGCATCCCGTGCTCGGCAAATGGCTGTATGTGCCGCAAGCCGATGCGGCCTTCGAAGATACCGCCGCGCAGTTGAGTGCGCTCGCCCTAGCGCGCGACCCGCGCATCGGCGTGGAGCCTAAGCCGCGCAAGCCCCGCAACGCGGGCAAGGGGCGCAACAGCGTGCTGCCGGAGTAACGAGGCAAGAAAATCACGCGCCGAAAGCCACACGGCCCGCGCCGCCGTGAAGCGACGCGGGCCGTGCAGCCGCCCGGACGGGCCGCCGTGGCCGCCGGGCGAATGACCGGGTCATCCGATTCTCAGATGGCCCAGCCGCCCAGGTAGAACGCGGCCAGCACGCCGGCGATCACCACCGTGCCCACATTCAGCTTGCGGATCTCGCCGCTCACCACGCGGCCGATCACGAGCGTGCAGAAGCCCAGCATGATGCCGGTGACGATGTTCGCCGTGAGCACGATGAACACAGCGCACACGAGGCCCGACATCGCATCGACCATATCGGCCATGTCGAGGCGGCTCACGCTCGACAGCATCATGAGGCCCACGTACATCAGCGCGGGCGCCGTGGCGTACGAGGGCACGAGGCCCGCGAGCGGCGCGAAGAACATCACTGCGAGGAACAGCACGCCCACCGTAGCGGCGGCGAGGCCCGTCTTCGCGCCTGCGGCCACACCCACCGTCGATTCGATATAGGCCGCCGCCGGCGCGCCGCCCAGGAAGCCCGAGAAGATCGAGCTGACCGAGTCGGCCGTCAGTGCCCGCCCGCCGTTGACGATACGTCCGTTCGCGTCGAGTTGACCGGCCTGCCCCGCCACGGCGCGGATCGTGCCGGTGGCGTCGAACACGGCCGTCATCACGAGTGCCAGCACGCTCGGCAGCACGGCGAGCGAGAGCGCGCCCTTGATATCCATCGCACCAATCAGCGAGGCATGGCCCGGCGCCGAAAGCGACGGCCACGCGAACACGCCGTGAAAGCTCACGGCCGGGTCGATGGCGAGGCCGAGCGCCGAGATCGCGACGATCACGATGAGGATCGAGCCCGGCACACGGCGGCGCACGAGGCCGAAGATCGCGGCAAGGCCGACCACGGAGAGGATCACGGGCAGCGAAGTGATGTGGCCGAGCGAGACCGGCAGACCCGCGCCCGGATTCTTGACGACGAGGCCCACGTCATTGGCGGCGATCAGCAACAGGAACAGGCCAATGCCGATGCCCGTGCCATGTGCAATGCCGTGCGGGAGGTTGCGCAGGATCCACGAGCGCACGCCCGTCACCGAAATGCCCGTGAACACGAGGCCCATGAGGAACACCGCGCCGAGCGCCACTTCCGGCTTCAAGCCCTTGCCGAGCACGAGGCCGAAGGCCGTGAACGCCGTGAGCGAGATGGCGCAGCCGATGGCGATCGGCAGGCGCGCCCACAGGCCCATGAGCAGCGAGCCGAACGCCGTGGTCAGACACACGGCCACGAACACGGCGCTGGTGTCGAAGCCCGCCTTGCCGAGCATGCCCGGCACGACGAACACGGAGTAGACCATCGCGAGGAAGGTCGTGACGCCCGCAATCGCCTCCTGGCGCAGCGAGCTGCCGCGCGCGGCAATGTCGAAATAACGGTCGATGAAGCCCGAGGCCTCGCCCAACTCGATGGGCTCGGCTTCGGCGGCGGTCGTGCCGGCAAGCGGCTGCGCGTGGGGTTCGATCATGGTGAGTGCCTCCTTTATCAGCATGCTGAAACGGTTCACGGCTCACCAGCCGATCCGTCATCAGGTTTGTCTCGAATGATGTAGTTGTGTCGACGCGTTGCCGGCGCCTGGCTCAACGTCCGGCGCTCATCGTTTTGACATCTCTTTATGGATGGAGCGAAGGTTAGGCGAACACGTTATGCGCTCCCATCGCATGAGTCGCATTGAGTTCATGCCGCGATGCTTATATGCCCGTGTACTGGGCGCGCCGCGCGGGCTGGCCCCGCGTTTACACCTGGACGCGCCTGGAAGCCCCTGAACGCGGCGCGGGCGGTTTTCAGGGCGGCCTGACCTGTTTCGTCTGACGAAGGCGCGACGAATCGCCATCGCTACGGCTCGAGCGGGCATCCTGCCGCCCGGCGCGGCGTTTGCGGCACGTCAACCGCGTCGTCATTAAGCGGATCGGCCTGGCGCGCGGGTTACACTCACGCATCCCGACCCGGTTTCCCCCCGCCGCGCGCGTCGCGCCGGCTGCTCCAAGGAGTTTCAGTAGATGAGACGCGGCATCTTGCGTTCCGCACGTCCTGTTTTTCACTTTCCGTACGCCCTGACGCTGCTGATGCTGCTCACGCTTTCGGGCTGCAGCCTGTTCCGGCCGGCCCCGCCGCCCGAGCCGGAAGCGCCCGTGGCCACGGAGCCCGAGCCGGCCGCAAGCGAGCCCGAGGCCGCGTCCGCGCCGGAGGCGGCGAGCGAGCCGGAAACGGAGAGCACGGTGAGGCCTGCGCCGAAGAAGCCGCGGCCCGCGCTGGTGCGCCGCCCCCGTCCGGCGCCGCCGCCGCCCGCGCCCGCGAGTGCCCCGCCGGCACCGCCCCGGCCGCCGCTCGTGCAGGTACGCACACTCGAGCGCGGCACCTTCCGCACGCTGCTCGACAGCGAAGTCCAAAAAACCGACGGCAAGGTCGTGGGCCGTGCCGTCGATATGGTCACGGGCCCCGGCGGCAAGCCGGTCGACGTCGTGGTGAACCTGCAAGGCTTCATGGGCATTGGCGATCGCAAGGCCAACTTCCCGTGGAGCGGCGTGCGCGTGAACACTCAGGCAAAAACGCCCGCCATCACGCTCGCCCTGCCCGCGAGCCAGCTGCAGGTGCCCGACCGGCCCAAGGCCGGCGCGCCGCAGCCCGGCAACCCCGAGGCGAGCGCGACGCGCCTGCCCATGCTCGACGCGGACGTGGAGCGCGCCAACGGCGCCAAGGTGGGCCGCGTGGTGGACGTGCTGCTCGACGGCAGCGCCGCCCCGCAGGCCGTGGTGCTCGACGTAAGCGGCACGCTCGAGAAGCGTCATACGATCGCGGCCGACTGGTCCGCGCTGCGCTTCGTCACGAAGAACAATGCGCTCGAGGCGCAGCTCGAAATGAGCGATCAGCAGGTGGATGCCTCGCCGCCCTACGCTCCCGATCAGCCGGTGCGCGCCGTGACGCCCGCGGCTCCGCCGCCCCCGGCCGCCCCGGCTGGACAAGCCGCCCCGCCGGCCCAAGCCGCGCCCGCTGCATCGCCTGTCGCCTCCGCAGCCAATGCCCACGGTGCCAAATGACGGACGGCACCATGCAACAACCCAATCCAGACCCGCGCAGCGTGCGCGCGCTCGACTGGCTGAACTTCTTCGTAGCGAACGTGCAGACGGGCTTCGGGCCGTTCATCGCGTCGTATCTGGCATCGCACAAGTGGACGCAGGGCGAGATCGGCCTCGCCCTTTCGGTGGGCACGATCAGCGCGATGGTGAGCCAGGTGCCGGGCGGCGCGGCGGTGGATGCCCTGCGCAACAAGAAGGCCGCTGCCGCGTGGGCGATCATCGCGATCATCGTCTCTGCCGTGCTGCTCGCCGCAAGCCCGACTGTCGTGGCGGTCATGGCCGCCGAGGTGTTCCACGGCTTCGCCAGCTGCATGCTCGTGCCGGCCATGGCGGCGCTCGCGCTCGCGCTGGTGGGCCGCCAGAACCTGGGCGACCGGCTCGGCCGCAATGCGCGCTGGGCCTCGATCGGCAGCGCGGTGGCCGCCGGGCTCATGGGCTTGTGCGGCGAGTACTTCTCGCCGCGCTCCGTGTTCTGGCTGACGGCCGCGCTCGCGCTGCCCGCACTCGTCGCCCTCGCGATGATCAAATACGACCAGAATGCCGCCTACGCCAAACCCGCAGCCAAGCCCGGCAAGGCTGGCGCCGCGGCGGGCTCGGGCGAAGCTCGCGAGACGATTTTCGACCTGCTGCGCGACCGGCGCATGCTGACCTTCGCGGCCTGTGTGGTGCTGTTCCACCTCTCGAACGCAGCGATGCTCAACCTCGCCGCCGGCGAGGTGACGGCCGGTATGGGCGACAACGTTCAGCTCGTGATCGCGGCGTGCATCATCGTGCCTCAGGCCATCGTCGCGCTGATGTCGCCGTGGGTGGGCCGCACCGCCCAGGCCTGGGGGCGCCGCCCCGTGCTGATTCTCGGCTTCTGTGCGCTCCCGCTGCGGGCGCTCCTGTTCGCGGCGGTCGGCAACCCGTACTTCCTCGTGCCGGTGCAGATGCTCGACGGCCTTTCGGCTGCCGTGTTCGGCGTGATGCTGCCGCTCATCGCCGCCGACGTGGCGGGCGGCAAGGGCCGCTACAACCTCTGTATCGGGCTCTTCGGACTTTCGGCGGGGATTGGGGCCACGCTCTCGACGGCGCTTGCCGGCTTTATCGCCGACCACCTGGGCAATACGGTGAGTTTCCTCGCGCTCGCGAGCGCGGGCGCCGCTGCGGTGCTGATGGTCTGGCTTGCGATGCCCGAGACGCGCGACGCGCTCGAAGAAGAAAACGCCCGCGACGCCACGGTTTGAGCGGTGCGCCGCCGCAGCGGGCGCCGGTTGCGCCTGCCCCGGCGGACGGTGGCAACCCGCTTTTGTCGGGACGCACGAAAACCGGCGCCCTCAGGGCGCCGGTTCGTGCAAATTCATGACGGTGGCTGACGGGGTGTGGCCCGGTTCACAGACAAAGAAAGAGGCAAACCCCGCAAACCCGCGCGGGCGACCGGTACGCCCGTGCACGCCGCTCAGGCGGCCAGTGCCTCGTCCAGACGCGCCGCGACGACGGCGTTGGGAAGGTTGTCGAGCTTGCTCGCGAGGATCATCGCGTCGGCATTGGCCGGACGATGACGGCGATTCGGGCTCGGCCGGAACACCGCGTCGCCGCGGCGGATCTTCTCGCCGGTCAGTGCGCAAACGGCGCTGCGGCGCGCTGTGCAAACCCGCCACAACTGGTCGGAGTACCGGCCATAGGTGGCGTCGCTCCAGCAAACGGTGATGCTGTCCGGATCATGCCGCCGGATCAAGGTAATGCCCTGCGCGTCCCACGAACGTACGGTGGCACGCCGCCGGTTGGCCGCCTCCGAAGCGCCGCGTGTGATGGGTACCGGTTTGCAGCTTCTGCCGCCTTCGAATTCGCTGTCCAGGCTTAGCGGCTCGGAAGCCGCGGACAGAAGGTCAATGGTTTGTTGCCAAACGCTGCCGGTATCTAATTTCGTCATAATGCACCTCGTGCACGTGGAAACGATTCAAATATGCCGGTCGAATAAGCACTCTGCCACGTCCGGATTATAGCGTGTCTAACTCGCAATCCACAGGAAAAACGCAATTTTCACACGATAATGCCAAACGCAAAAAACGAGATGGCGGAGCTTTCAGTTCCGACTGTAAGCCTCCAATGTTGGTTTCTTTACATCCGTGAACTTTTTTGCCGATTTGATGATACTTAACAATCCCGCTGCGGAAAAAATAACCGGTTTCTGGCTTGATGTCACTAGCGGCGTGACTTTCGAACATAACTGAATTGTTACAGCGCCCGCTGCGTCCGATAGGCGCATGCCGCCCGAAACGCCCGCCCAGTGCCCATCTAGCGGTCTTTACGCGGAACGCACTGGCTCCACTCTTACACACGACACGTGACCGATCAATGAAACGCAATGCCCTATTCGACATAGGCGCATCAGACATATCACATACTAAACGTCAGTCTATTGACCGTAATATTCTCGCACGAAGCTTGCATCATCCTGTGCATCGAATATCGAGACATTCCACTATTCGGAATAGCAATTAATGGATTTTGAATATTCCTTTAGCGGCTTTGCTACCTGTCAATCCTGTCATTGTGCGATGCGTTCCATACGAATAGCAACAAAGCGGTGATGTTACAAGCACCATCATCCGCACCGAAAGAATGCACACTAAACCCCCATTGAATCCGCGGATAAAGACAAACGAATGAAGATATCGCGCGGTTCGTCTTAGGTGCGTCTTAGGTGCGTCCTGGTTTCGCCTCAGGTGGCGCGGCCCTGATCGAGAAATTCGCCGGCGCGTACTCTGAGCATCGAGCCGAAGTCGTCGAGCCAGCCAATGGAAAGCCGCCAGCTCTGCCAGTAGAGTTCGACGTCGAGCGCCCGGCCCGGCGTGAGCTCAACGAGTTCGCCGCGCGCGAGATGCGGCGCGATCATGCGCTCGGGGCACATGCCCCAGCCCAGACCATTCAGGCAGCAACGCAGAAAACCGGCCACATGCGGAATCCAGTGCAGCGGCGCATCGATCTGCGCACGCGTGATGCGGCGAATGAAGCGCTTTTGCAGCTGATCCTTGGGATTGAACTCGACGCACGGCGCGCGGCGCAGCGTGTCGCGCGTCACGCCCTGCGCGAAATACTGCGCGAAGAACGCCGGCGAGCACACCGCGAGATAGCGCATGCGGCCAAGGCGTGTGGAGCGGCAGCCCTGCACGGGCTCGGCCTGCGTCGTGACGGCGCCCTGCACGCTGCCGTCGCGCATGCGTTGCGCGGTGTGATCCTGGTCGTCGATCACAAGATCGAGCAGAATGCCGCGCTCAACGCAGAAGGCCGCCACGGCGTCGATGAACCAGGTGCCCACGCTGTCGTCGTTCACTGCCACCCGCAGCGTCGGCCGCGCTGCCCCCAGCGCGCTCGTGAAGGTCGGCATCGCCCCGCCCAACTCCGCCTCGAGCAACTGCACGCGCTCCGTGTGACGGCACAGCAGCGCACCCGAAGCCGTCGCGACGCAAGGCTGGCCACGTTTCACGAGCACGGTGCCCACGCGCTCCTCCAGCAGCTTCACGCGCTGCGAGACCGCCGACGGCGTGACGTTGAGCGCGCCCGCAGCACGATCGAACGAACCATGCCGCACGACGGCGGCGAGCGCATCGAGCAAGGCATAGTCGAGCATTAGCGTTCCTTAATCCGGTTAATGAAAATGAGCTGTTCTTATGCGGCTCATGGCGGCAGACTAGCGCCATTCCCTGTCGATGTCCAACGATCGCAGGCGCCGCGTACCGCGCCGCCCGCGCTCCCACTTTGCCCGCAACCGTCATGAACTGGCTCGCTTTCACTCACGGCGCAGCGCTTTGCGCCTCGCTCATCGTCACGATTGGCGCACAGAATGCGTTCGTGCTGCGTCAGGGCATCCTGCGCTCGCACGTCGGCAAGATCGTCCTGCTTTGCACGCTGTCCGACTTCGTGCTGATCGGCGCGGGGGTGGGCGGCGCCTCGGCGCTCGTCGAGCGCTATCCGACTTTCGTGCATGTCGTGCTGTATGTGGGGCTTGCCTGGCTCGTGTGGTTCGGCATTGGCGCGCTGCGGCGCGCGGTGCGCCCTTCGCACGCGGTGCTGGAAAGCCATGCCGCGGCGGATGCGCCCGAGCAGCGCGCATGGCCGATCATCCTCATGACGCTCGCGTTCACCTGGCTCAATCCGCACGTGTATCTCGACACCTTCCTGCTGATCGGCACGGCCGGCGCGCGCGAACCGCAGGGCAGCCGCCTCGCCTTTGCGATCGGCGCCATGTGCGTGAGCGCGGTATGGTTCGTCGCGCTAGGCTACGGCGCACGTGCGCTCGCGCCGCTGTTCCGGCGTGCGAGTGCGTGGCGCGTGCTCGACGGCGCCATCGGCGGCATGGTGCTATTGATCGCATTTGCGCAATTGCGCTAACACGCGCGCCCACTCAACACGCGGTTGGCGATCGGCGCATGCGCCGCTACTGTGCCGCGCCCCTCGCCTTCTGCTGCTGCAGCAGGCCCTCGACGAGTTCCGGCGACATATAGTGCGGCCCGTCGAAGAGATAGACGCGATAACCGTGATACGCCTCGAGCTGCGGCGCGAGTTCCGCGGCCGTGGCTGCACGAAAGCCCCCACCCTGCTTCGGGCGGAACGCCTCCGCAATGATGCGCACGCGCTTGTGGCCCAGATGCGCCGATAAGGCGTCCGCGTATTCGCGCGCCGCCGCCGGGCCGCGCGCATAAACACCGCAGCCGTCCTGCAGCAGCACGCCGACATCTTTCGGCAGCCAGGTGTCGAGCCATTTCGCCAGCGCCTCGCCGCCCATGTTGCTGGTGTCGTACACGCTGATCCACAACGGATGCGGCAGCTTTTCCAGCAGCGGCGCCATACGTGGTGCGTCGGCCCAGGTGGGATCGACTTCGACAGGGAAATACCAGCCCGTGATGTGCACCGGCGGCCGCACAGCCGCTAGCTTCAGCGATCGTTCGACCAGCGTTTCGAGGTTCTCGCGCGCTTTCTTCTCGTCCGAATAGCCCGCCAGCCCGACGATCACGCCGCGCGCCCACGGTTCATTGGCAATGCGCACCCAGTCGGGCACGCGCGGCGCGGGAATGCCCGCGCCCGCCATGAACGCCACGTCGTCCACGGCGATCCATTGCACCAGCAGTTCGTTCACGCCTAACCGGTCCCAGTTGCCGCGCAGGTCGAGATGGTCGTTATCGGGCTGCCAGACGATGCCTTGCGCGAGCGCATCGGCGTGTGCGGGAACCTGCAGCGTGCAACCGGCGGCAGCCAGCGCGCACAGTGCCGCGCCTGCCAGACGCGCGCAGCGCCGCACAACGCACGAGCGCTTTCGTGCGGCTTCTGCCGCGTGGCCCGCATTGCCCTGGGCCGTTCTTCGCACGATCATCAGGTTTCCTCAATAAGAAAGCACGGCGCCGAAGAACACGCCGCCCGCCCGGTCGTCGCCCGATATACGCCAACGGTATTGCACCGTCACGTCGACATACGAGCGCGGCATATCGTAGAAGCTGTCGCGGAACCAGTAGCGCGTGGAAACGCCTACCCCCATCCCCACCGGCACGCTGTGGTTGATGCTCGAATCGTAATCCACGCCGGCCACCGCGTATGGAAAGACCGTGAGCTTCGGGCTGATGGTGTCGAGCCGCCAAGTGCGGCCCGCCTCAATATAGCCAGTGCCGTAGTTCCAGCCGTTGCTCACGTAATGGCCGACTTCGCCGTAGTCTTGCACCGTCCACCACGACGGCACGTCGAGCCGCCGCTCGGTGCCGATGCCACCCGAGTAAGCCAGACGCAGCAGCCAGTCGGAAGGCGCGCGCGAGCCAATGGGGATGAGCCGCTCGAACGCGATAACCGCATTGACCGTTTCGAACGGCTTCGCACGCGCACCGATCGCCCCGAGCGCCGTGGAAATGCCGCTAGGCGCGTCGCCCTTCGCGCCGACGTCCTGATACACGCGCGCGTAGACCTCGAAGTTGCGGTCGCCGAGCGCGCCGAACGGACGCCAGTATCCTTCGAGGCCCATCTGCCAGTTGTTGTACGAGCCTGGCACTTCACCCGTCGACACGCCGGGCTGCAGGCCCGAGCCGCGATAGTTGACCGCGGCGATGGCGCCCCAGTCGCGCGTGACGTCCGCGTGCGCGTTGCGCAGGTCCTGCAGCTGCACCAACGTGGCGGGCGCAACACCGGGCGGCGGCGAGGTGCCGTAGTCGATCGCGCGTTTGAAATAGCTTGCGGCCAGCGCGTCGAAATTCGCGCGATACGCGCTGTAGCCCGCATCGCCGGCAGCCTGCGGCGGCAACTGCCCGGCTTCGTCGGCGCGCGCGAAATACGTGGCGGCGCGGCGGTCCTCTCCTGCGCGTTGCGCCAGGTACGCCGCGGAAAGCGGCGGCAGCGCGTCGAGCAGACCCGCGTCGGCCATCGCACGTGCTTCGCGCTTTGCACCCTCCGTGTCGCCTGCGGCGGTGAGCGCATCGATCAGTTCGAGCCGATGCTGCGGATTGCGCGGGTCTGCGGCAACAGCCCGGCGCTGCGCGGCGAGCGCGGCTACCTGATCGCCGCTTTGCGCTGCGACGATCGCGGCGCGCCGGTCGGCGAAGCCGGGATCGGCTGCGTACACATCGCAGGCGCTGCCGTACTGGTCGATCGTGCAATCGAGCACCGGGCGAGCGCTCGAGGCAACACGCTCGCCGGGCGTGGATGGACCGGCAGGCTGCGCGAGCGCCGCGCGCGCGTAGTAGCGGCGCATGGCGATCAGCGCGTCGGTGTCGTCGCCAACGGGCGGCAGCGTGGCGAGCAGATCGAGCGCGCGCTGAGGCTGGCCTTCGGCCGTCCACACATCGGCGATGATCGCGTGCGCCACCCGCTCGTCGCGCACCGACGCGCCTTCGCTCAGCAGCGCCTGCGCGAAATCCTCATCGGCCTGTGCCGCCCTGCCCTGTGCCGCACGCGCATAGCCGCGCAACACGTACGGCATGAGAGTCGGCGTGGCGCCCGATGCAATCGCATCGCCCGCCGCGGTCTCGAGTCCGGCCATGTCGTTCTGCTCGAGCAGCATCTGGCACAGCAGCAGCCAGTTGCCGATCTGCGTTGGCGCGTAGCCGGTCGCTTCGCGCATGAGCGCGATCGCTTGCGCATTGTCGCCGCGCGTGCGCGCGGCCTGCGCCGCTTGCACCGCCGTGGGCGCGAGTCGCGCGCCGATCTGCGTGCGGCGCTCGCGCAGCGCCTGGCTGTCGCCGAAACGCCGCTGCGCTTCCTGCGCCGCCTGCCAGGCTTCGCGGTCGTGGCCGCCCGCCGAGGCGGCGTCGATGGCGAGCAGGCGCAGACGCAATATGTCCGGCCGCAACGCGATCACGGCGTTCGCCTCGCGCCAGGCGGCGTCGTATTGCTTCGCGCCGTATGATTTGTAGGCATCCTGAGCAAGCTGCCATGCCCGGCCAGTCAGATAGTCGGGCGGTCCTGAGCCCGGCGGCGGCGCCGGGCGCGCCGTGCGAGCACCACTTGTCGCTGCGCCTGGCCGCGCCAGTGCCGCTACCTGCACATCGACCTCGCGGCGCCGTGCCGTGAGCGTCGCGTCGGGACCGATCTGCGCGATCGCGTCGGACAGCGTGCGGCTCGCCTCGCGCCACTGTCCGCGCGCCGCCTGCGAATTGGCAAGCAACAAACGCAGCGAAGCGAGATCGGGCCGTTGACGGATCGCCTCGCGCGCGTAGCGCTCGGCCCCAGCGTAGTCGTGGCGTGCGAAGGCTTCGTAGCCTTGCTGGGCGACGCGATAAGCCGCGCCGCTCAGCGGCAAAGGCTGCGTGCCTTGCGGCAGCGCCTGGGCATGGGCGCGGCCCGTGCCTGCGAGCGCACCCCACAACGCGGCGAGCAGCAACGCTCGCGGCACGTTCGTGTTACCGCGTGAAAATCGCCTTGCCGCGAAATGCTTCGGAGTCCGTCTCATGGCGTAGCGGCGCCTTCGGTGCGCAAACGTTCCTGCTCCGCGATCGCCGCGGCCAGCGCATCCCGAGTGATCACGCCCTGCTCGACCATGAAATCGCCGATGCGCCCGTGCTCGGCAGGCCGGTAGCGCTGCAGCGCGCCTTCGAACGCGGCGCGCTTCACCGCACCGCGTTCGATCAGCAGATCGCCTAGCAGCGGAACGCCCGGCGTGGCGGCGCCGCGTGCTTCGGCACTCGCCTTCGCCTCATGCGCTTCGCGCACCTGCACCGGCGGCACGCCGCGCAACAGGCGCAAGCCGTCCGCCACCTCGCCCTCGCGCACAATGCGCTGCACGATCGGCAACGCGCATTGGGCCTGCAGTTCCGCGAGCGACGCTTGCGCAAGCGGGCTCGCGCATAGCAGCACCTCGTGCCCCTTGCCGTCGTCGCCTTGTGGCAGCACGCGGTAGCGCACCGCGAGTTCGAGCGGCACATCGCCCGCGTAGCGCGTGAGCCGCTCGTGATCGAGCCGGCCGCGCGGCAGGTCTGCCTGGAACGCGATGGCCTCCGCGAGCGTTTCTTCATCGAGCCAGCCGTGCGCCATCAGCACGCGCCCGAGCGGCGCTTCATGCGCGTGCTCTTCCGCTAGCGCCTGCTCCAGTTCCTTCGGCCCGATCGCCTGCCAGGAAAGCAACAGCTCGCCAAGACGCTGCTTGCGATCCGTAAAACCGTCCGACGAGGGGAAGTCGTGCATGGTCTTGTCCCACACGAGCCGCTTGCCGGTGACGAGATACGCGAGATACATCTTCCACGCGCGCGAGACCGCCATGAAGTTCACGAAGTTGCCGATCACCATGCGCGGCACCGAAAGCACGCCATGCTCCCAGCCGTACAGACGCGAAACGAAGTACACGCGCTGAACTACGCGCAGCAGCAACGCGACACCGTTGGCCCACAGCACAATGGTCAGAAAGCGCGAATTCGCGAACGGCGACGCAATGAGATCAGGCCGGATGCCAAGGAACTCGGCGTACGCAAAGAGCAGGAACTGCGCGAGCAGCACATAAGCAATGATGCCGACGAACGCCGTGACGATGCCCTTGCGGTCCCGCGCAAGCAGATAGCGGTTGGCGAGCGTGCCGACCCAGCCTGTTTGCTCCCAGCCCTGCAGGCCGATGCCGAGCGTCCAGCGTGCGCGTTGACGGTAAGCGGTCCGAAACGTATCGGGAAAGAACTCGCGCACGCACAGCGGCATGGTCAGCGTGACGTCGCGCTCGGGCCCGAAGCCGAACCACGATTTGCGCCGCGTGGCGAACTCCACGGGAAAGCGTGCGAAGATCGAATGCATGCCCATGCGGCCCAGGCGCTCGCCCACGTCGTAGTCTTCGGTCAGCGTTTCCGTATTGAAGGGCTGATTCTGCGTCTGCTCCGCGAGCCCGGCCAGCGCGCGGCGCGAAAAGCACGTGCCCACACCCGCCGACGGCACCGTGCCGGCCAGGCTCTCGCGCACCACGAGATCCTTTGCATGCCACTCGGCGAACTCATCCATATACGTGCCCGCAACGAGCTCGTACCATTCGCGCTCGAGCGAAGCCACTGGCAACTGGATCATGTCCTTGCGCGGCAACAGATAGTTGAAGAAGCGCAACTCGAGCGGATGCAGCACGTCCTCGCTGTCGTGCAGGATCACGCCCGCGAATTCGATGCCGGTTTCTTTCTCCATGCGAAAGATCGCCTGCACGATCCAGTTCAGGCAATCGGCCTTGCAGGTGGGACCGTCGTGCGGCACCTCCACGCGGTGAAGCTGCTTGTAGCGCCGCCGCATGCGCTCGACTTCGGCAATGGTCGCCGCATCGTTCTGGTAGGTGCCGGCGAACACGACATAGTTCTTGTAGTCGAGCACACGCACGAGATCGGTCACCATCGAGGCGATCACATCCTCCTCGCGCCAGGCAGGCACCATGATCGCCAGCGGCTGCTGCTCGCGCGTGTAGAGCTGCTCGGCGCGCAACGGCTCGTAGCGGCGCTCGATCGTGAAGTGACGGATGACGCGGCGAACCCAGTACCACGCGTCGATGAAAAGATCGTCGATGCTCGATAGCAGGATCACCACCGCCACCACCGCCGCGAGATACTCCATGCCCTCGTAATAGCGGCCGGCGTAGTAGTTGAGCCACCAGTCGATGGCGTGCGTGCTCACGATCCGCTCTGCGTGTTGTCCGGGTTTTCGGCGCTCTCCTGCGCCGCGCGCGCCGCGGCGGCCGCCGCCGTCCTCGCTCGCGCCCGCTTGCGCGCGAAGCCCGCGGCGAGCAGCAGCAACACCAGCACCGCGGTGGCGATGCTCGGCACGCCCCAGCCCGCCCAGTGCCGCGTGAGCCAACCGCGCTGATCGTCGGTCGGCGGCACGCCGCCTGGATACTGCGTGTCGAAGGTCTTGAGTACGCCGCTCGCGTCGACGATGGCCACGTCGCCCTGCTGCAACTGCATGCCCGGCGGCAGAACGGGCGCATTGCCCACGCTGCGGTACACGACGCCGGGCGTCGTGCCGGCTCGCACCACCTGAATCAGCCCGAGATTCGCGAGACCCGACATGTCGGCGAGCATCGAGCCGCCGCGCGCCTTGAGCGTGAGGCGGCCGTCTGCGAAGCTCGCATGGCCCGCCTCGCTGTCGAGCGCGACGTCGGCGGCGAGAAAGGCCTCTTTCGGTTGCGCGCTCTGGCCGTTGGGCACCACCTGAAGCGTCGCGCGCGTGGGCGCGACGCCCGACGCGTTCGCAAGCCGTGCCACGCGCGGCAGCGTCGTTACCGGGTCGGCCAGATAGGCGTCGGGCACGAGCACGTCCGCCGTACGCGAGAAGCGCGCCACCATGCCCGTGAAATTCTCGCCGAGCGGACCCTGGCCGACGACCAGATGGCTACCTGGCAGCACGGCCGCGGGATAGCCCTGCTCGCGCGGGCGGCAGCCGCCCGCCGGCTGCCGCTGGAACAACACGCGCAGCGTATTGGTGGTGCCGAGCGCATAGACGGGAATGTCCGCGCTCACTCGCTGCGCATGACCGTCGGTGTCGAGCAGATGCGAGCCGATCAGCACGCCGTTGAAGAAAATCGACGCCGTCTGGCCATTGCGGTCCGCTGCAGGCGCGGCAGCCAGGTCGAGGACGACGCGGCGCGGAATGCGTCCATCGCCCGAGACGGCTGCAAGATCGAAGTTGGCGTCCCATGCCGCGCTCGTTAGCACATCTACCGTTCTCGGCGTGCCCCCGATCAGCGACAGTGCGATCCGGTCGCTCGTGCCTCCTGCGCTCAGGTTCGGCGACGCAGCCAGCTCGTGCACGACGAGCCTGCGCGACACGTCGATCCCGCTCCACGTGCGCGAAAGCGCGCTCACGCCGGTGTCGTCGCCGACCACCACGGTGGGCAGGCCGCCCAGATGCGCGAGGCGCAGCTCGCCCTTCTCGAATGGCGTGGCAAGCGCACCGCCGGAATGCGTGCGCCATGCATCGAAGGCGCTCGCGGCATCGGCGGAAACGGCCAGCGCTTCGCCGCGCAACGCGTCGAGCGCTGCACCCGCCTGCGCGCGCAGTGCGTCGTCGGCGACCACGACGTTGGGCGCGAAAGCGCCCGCCGGCGCAAGCGCGATGAGCGCGCCCAGTTCGGCGGGATTCGCGATCTTGTGCGAACCGCCCGCTGCGAGCGCGGCGAAAGCGGGCATCGCCTGCAGCGCGGCCGGCACCTGCACGGTGCCGAGATTCACAGTGTCGCCCACCGCAGGCATGCGCGTCGTGACGGGTGTCGCACCGCCGCGCATCAACAGGGCTTCGAGCCGCCACGCGACGTCATAAGCCGCGGCGTCGAGCTTGCCGCCGCTCACGAGCACCACTGGTTTCGCAGGCAGCGCGCTCCACGCGGTGCGCACGTCGTTCACGGCCGAGGTGTCGAACTGATACGTGAGGCGCGTGGTGGGCGCGACCTTCCAGACATTGCCGATAGCCGTCTGGTCCGTGCAAACGTTTTCGTTGAGAACCGACGACCATTGCAGCCCCACGCGCACGAAACCCGAAGGGCGCGGTGCGCCATCCACGCCGATGTTGAGCGACCCGTCGCCCTGCGCGTCGGTGACGTTGCGCACCTGTACGGGCGAGCCGTCGAGCGAGAGCAGGAAGGTCGTGCGTCCGCCGTTGCCGCGCAGATAATTCGCGTCGAGCTGCAGCGTTGCGTTGCTGATCGGCAAGCCCGCGGGCACGGGCAAATAGAGTTCCTGAATCGCGTCGGGCGCGCGCAGCACGACCGGATCGCGCACGCCGAGATCGGCCAGCGACACGGTTCGCGATTCCACGCGCCCGGCCCCCAACTGCGCAAACGTGCCGGCCAGGTCGCCAGGCGCTGCGTACGCGCAGTGCCCCAGCGCGGCGAGAAGCGCTGCGCCCACATACGCGCAATGCCGCGCACCCACGCCCTTGCGCCCCGCTGCACTCACCTGCCGGATCGAATGGAGTCTCACGTGTCATGCCTCATTTTGTGGGCGCGGCGGCGCACCCGCCGCGTCGCGGTACTGGCCATCCCGCCTATGGAATGCACTGATTGCCTGGTACTGCGATACAACTGCCAAGCCGGTGTCGAATCGGCGTCAGGACGCCGCGTCGGCCTCATCCGTCTCGCCGGGCTCCGGCCGCATGGCGACCACCGGATGCCGGTAGCCAGGCAACTCGCGGCTCGGAAATGGCTCGAACGGCCGGCCGGTGAGCGACGCGACGATGCGCTCCGAAGCGTGCCCGTCGCCGTAGGGGTTGACGCGCCGTGCATAGGCGCGCCGCTCGTCTTCGTTCTCGACGAGTTCGAGCACCGCGCGCACGATCGCCACACGGTCGGTGCCGATGAGTTTCACCGTGCCCGCAGCGAGCGCTTCGGGGCGCTCGGTCACGTCGCGCATCACGAGCACGGGCTTGCCGAGCGCGGGCGCCTCTTCCTGTACGCCGCCCGAATCGGTCAGCACGATCGCCGCGCGCTGCATGAGGCGCACGAACTCGGGATAATCGAGCGGGTCGGTAAGGTGAACGTTGGGTGCGTTGCCGAGCGTGGCGAGCACGGGGCCGCGCACGTTGGGATTCAGATGCACGGGATAGACGATCTGCATCTTGCCGGAATGCGCGAGCGTGGCGAGCGCCGCGCAGATATGCTCGAAGCCCTCGCCGAAGCTCTCGCGCCGATGGCCGGTCACGAGAAGCAACGGGCGGCCGCTGTCCATGGGTTCGAGAAACGGAAATTGCGCATCGAGGCGCTCGCGCAACGCCGCGTCGTTGTCGAGCCGCTCGCACATGAGATGCAGGGCATCGATCACGGTATTGCCCGTCACGACCACGCGCCCACCCAACGCCTCCGCTTCGAGATTCGCCCGCGAGCTTGCCGTAGGCGCGAAAAGCAGATCGCTCACCACGTCCACCACGCGCCGGTTCATTTCCTCGGGCCACGGCTCGAACAGATTGCCGGTGCGCAGCCCGGCCTCCACGTGCCCAACCGGTATGCGCCGATGAAAGGCGGCAATGGCGCCGGCCATGCTCGTCAAGGTGTCGCCGTGCACGAGCACGCGTTCGGGCTGCTCGGCAGCGAGCACGTCGTCGAGCCCGCCGAACAGGCGCCCGGCGAGGCCGTTGAGCGTCTGGTTCGCGGTCATCGCGCCAAGGTTGTGGTCGGGCACGATGCCGAAGAGATCGAGCACCTGCTGCAGCATGGTCTGATGCTGTCCCGTCACGCAGACGATGGACTGCACACCTGGCTCAGCCTCAAGACGTTTGACGAGCGGCGCCATCTTGATGGCTTCGGGCCGCGTACCGAATATCGACAGGATGCGCACAGGCAGGTTTCCGGTTAGCTGGAGTGTCCAGGCGCCGCGGCGTTGCCCGACGCCCCCTTTTACCGACTGTCTTCATGCCATTGCGCCGGCCATCTGTTCGCTGCCGCCTCGTTGAAGGCGGCTAACGGGCCGGTCAGCCGTACTCTACATGCTTAATTAGACCATTGCGTTCGGGCGTGCCGCGACGCAAAGCTCAGCCCGTCCGGTTGCGCCGCGATTGTTCAAGGAATCGATATGACCCGAACGATTATTGCTTCGGGCGAGACGTATTCGATATTCAAGCCGCATTCGTCCATGCGCGAGCATGAACGATAGCTAACGACTCAACGAGCCGGCACGCTCGTCGCGTTTTGCGCGGGTTCGAAGTAAGCTCGTGAGACGATAGCGATCTCTTCTGCATCAACTCGTGCACGCACGGCGACACCCGTCGAAGGCTCCTGCCAGGCCCCTGCCGCGGCGGCGCGCGGCCGTGAAAAAATCGCCTGCAAAGCGCGTGTCCTGGCCACCAGCAAAAGAACAGCGAGATGGACGACCTGATACTCGACGCCTTCGATGCGTCGCAACTCATTCCCGGTTTCCATGCGCCGGCGTTGCCCGTCGAGCGTCCGGACCGCGAGACGCTCGACGCCGCCGAGCACAACACGCGCCACTGGACGAGCCGTGTAAGTGGTGCGCTTACGCGCGGCACCGACGTTCACCGCGACGAAATGTGCCGCATGTTCCGCGAGACCTTCAATCCTTACCGGCCCTCGGTGCTCGATTGGCCCACGCTTGAACCCGCCGCGCTCAAGCGCATCACCGATCTGCCCATCTGGGACATCGCGGTGCAAACGGAAGGCCGCGCGCGCCTGCGCATGGCCGCCTACGCCGCCTCGCTCGACGACGCGGTGATGCGCGACGCGCTCGCGCTCAACGCGTGGGAGGAGCACCGCCACAAGGAAGTGCTTTCGCGCATGGTGGCGGCGTATGGCATCAAGCTGGCGAGCGAGCCGCCCTACGTCTACCCTAAGGACGCCGAATGGGCTTATCTCGTGACGGGCTATAGCGAATGCGTGGACAGCTTCTTCGCGTTCGGCCTCTTCGAAGTCGCACATCGCTCGGGCCTCTTTCCGCCCGAGCTCATCGACACGTTCGAGCCCGTCATGCAGGAAGAATGCCGCCATATCCTGCTATTCGCGAACTGGGTTGCCTGGCACCGCGCCCGGCTCTCCTGGTGGCAACGCATTCGCTTCGAGCTGAAAGTGGCCGGCGTATGGGCCTTTCTGGCGTGGGAGCGCATCGGACTCGCGCGCGCCATGGATGCCGAGGGCAATGAGCACAAGCACGACAACAACTTCACGATGAACGGCGCACAGCAGGTGACCGACGTGGATATCAGCGTGCCGGATCTCATGCGCCTGTGCCTCGCCGAAAACGACCGGCGCTTTTCGGGCTACGACACGCGCTTGCTGCGGCCTGAAACCATGCCGCGACTCGTGCGCTTCGCACTGCGCTTCGTGCGCGACAAGAAGAACTGACGCTTCCCTCTCGCCAGTACGTGCGCGTGCGCCGCTTCGTTCGAACGGACGATTGCGGCGCGCGCGGCTTGCTTGCTCCGCTTCAACGCGCTCGAAGCACGCCTTCCACAAAGCTGAATTCCACGCCGCTCACGCGTCTGTCACAGTGACGAAGGCGTTCGTCAACGACGAAAGCATTGTCCCTATCGAGGAGAGAGAGCTTGAAAATTCTGGTGCCCGTCAAGCGCGTGGTCGATTACAACGTGAAGGTTCGTGTGAAGTCGGACGGCACGGGCGTGGATATCGCCAACGTGAAGTTCTCGATGAACCCGTTCGATGAAATTGCGGTTGAAGAAGCGGTACGCCTGAAGGAAGCGGGCGTGGCGACCGAAGTCATCGCCGTTTCCGCGGGCGTCACGCAAGCGCAGGAAACGCTGCGCACGGCGCTGGCCATCGGTGCAGATCGCGCCGTGCTGATCGAGTCGAATGACGATCTGCAGCCGCTCGCGGTGGCGAAGCTTTTGAAGGCGCTCGTCGATAAAGAGCAACCGTCGCTCGTCATTCTCGGCAAGCAGGCTATCGACGACGATTCGAATCAGACCGGGCAAATGCTCGCTGCGCTTGCGAATCTGCCGCAAGCGACGTTCGCTTCGAAGATTGTCGTCGCAGACGGTAAAGCCACGGTTTCGCGCGAAGTGGATGGCGGCGCGGAAACGCTGTCTTTGAAGCTGCCCGCCGTGGTCACGACGGACCTGCGCCTGAACGAGCCGCGCTACGTCACGCTGCCGAACATCATGAAGGCGAAGAAGAAGCCTTTGGAAACGGTCAAGCCGGAAGACCTGGGCGTCGATGTCACGCCGCGTCTGAAGACGCTGAAGGTTGCCGAGCCGCTCAAGCGTAGCGCAGGCGTGAAAGTGCCGGACGTTGCGGCGCTCATCGCGAAGCTGAAGAACGAAGCCAAGGTGCTGTAAAGGAGTTGAGAGAAATGACGAATCTGGTTATTGCCGAACACGACAATCAGTGCATCAAGGCCGCGACGTTGAACGCCGTCGCAGCAGCACAGAAAATTGGTGGCGACGTGCACGTGCTGGTCGCGGGCCACAACGCGCAGGCCGCAGCCGACGCAGCCGCGAAGATCGCAGGCGTTGCGAAGGTGCTGCTCGCCGACGCCCCGCAACTCGAGCAAGGCCTTGCCGAGAACGTCGAATCGACGGTCCTTGCCCTTGTGCAAAATGCGGCGAAGCACTACTCGCATATCCTCGCGCCGGCCACGGCAGCGGGCAAGAACGTCACGCCGCGTATCGCCGCGAAGCTCGACGTCGCGCAGATCAGCGACATCACCGCCGTGCATAGCGCCGACACGTTCGAGCGCCCGATCTACGCAGGCAATGCGATCGCGACGGTTCAATCTCAGGATGTGATCAAGGTCATCACGGTTCGTACGACGGCGTTCGACGCAGTGGCAGCCGAAGGCGGCAACGCAACGGTAGAAAAGATCGAAGCCGCAGCAGACAGCGGCCTTTCGCAGTTCGTGAGCCGCGAAGTCACGAAGCTCGACCGCCCGGAACTCACGAGCGCGAAGATCATCGTCTCCGGCGGCCGGGGTCTTGGCAGCGGCGAGAACTACACGAAGGTGCTGGAGCCGCTCGCCGACAAGCTCAACGCAGCGCTCGGCGCTTCGCGCGCGGCAGTTGACGCAGGCTACGTCCCGAACGACTACCAGGTCGGTCAGACCGGCAAGATCGTCGCGCCGCAACTGTACGTGGCGGTGGGCATCTCCGGTGCAATCCAGCATCTCGCGGGCATGAAGGACTCGAAAGTCATCGTCGCGATCAACAAGGACGAAGAAGCCCCGATCTTCAGCGTGGCCGACTATGGCCTCGTGGGCGACCTGTTTGCGGCCGTGCCCGAACTGGCAGGCGCAATCGGCTAAAACCAGCCGCAAGCTCGCTAGCAAAAACCAAGGCGCCTTTGCGAAAACAAAGGCGCCTTCTTTATCGACGCTACCGCAGCAAGCTCAGCTGCTTTCGTGATCAAACACCCAAAATCCGGCGTGCCTTGAGGATCACCGGCATGTCCACCATCTTGCCGTCGAGCGCCACGGCCGCCCCGCCGCTCGCCTGCACTGCGTCGAGCACGCGCTGCGCCCATGCGCGCTCCGCCTCGCTCCACGCGTACGCGCGATGCACGGGCTCGATCTGCTTCGGATGAATGCAAAGCTTGCCGCCGTAGCCAAATCGCCGACCGCGCCGCGCCTCGCGCTCCAGCGCCTCTGCGTCGTCGAATACGGTCGACACGCCGTCGACGGGCGCTGCAATGCCCGCGAGCCGCGAGGCCAGCACGATCTGCGAACGGAACGTGTCGAGTTCTTCGCCGTCTCCGTCGATACCCATGTCCACCTGAAAGTCGAGCGTGCCGAACGCCACGCGTAGCACGCCTTGCGCGCCACACAGCGCGTTCAGGCCCGCGATGCCGCGCGCGGTCTCCACGATCGGCAGCACATGCAGCGTGCCGTGCGCGCCTGAGCGTACCGCCGTGATCTGCTCCGCGCTTTCCGCCTTCGGCAGCATGATGCCCGCCACGCCCGCGTGTGCGCCAAGCGCAGCGGCATCGTCGGCGAACCAGGGTGTGTCGGTGCCGTTCACGCGCACCCACACGGGGCGCGCAGCGTCCAGCGCCTTGAGCACGGCGTCGCGCGCGGCGCCCTTTTCCGCAGGCGGAACCGCATCCTCCAGATCGACGATCACGGCATCGGCGCCTGCGCTGCGTGCCTTTTCGAATCGCTCGGGCCGGTTGCCCGGCACGAACAGATAGGAGCGGGAAAGCGTCGCGCTCATGCGCTCGCCCCTGCGCCGAACAGCGAGCCAACTCGCTGCGCCTCGGCAATGCCCCACGCGGCGTCGAGCAGGCGCTGTGCGTCGCTATCGCTCGCTGCGCCCGAAAATGCGGCGAGGCGCGCGAACTTCGCTGCGATCTCGTCTCGCGAGAGCGTATTGCCCGGGTCGCCCTTCGGCTCATCCACGCGCCCTTGCAACGTGCGGCCATCGCGCGTCGTGACGCTCACCTTGCCGATCCAGCGAGCGGGATACGCGCGGTCCACTTCCTCGTCGAGCGCCATCGTCACACGCTCACGGAACGCGGCGATATCGCCCGCCGAATAGTCGCGCTCGAACTCGTTCACGCCCGCGTACCCGCGATAAGCAACGAGGCCCAGCACGGTCCCCATGTTGAACTTCGCCTGGTGAACGGTGCTCGGCACGATCACGCTGCCGAGCACGTCGATCGCCCCCTGATGCACATGCGCCGTCACGCTCGCAATCTCGTCGGGATTCAGACGGTGCGCTTCGATCACAGACAGCAACGCGTCGGCGGCCGGATGCGTGTGGCGGCACGCCGCGTGATACTTGAACGACGTTTCAACCGTCGCCCAACGCTCGCCAAGGCGATCGACCAGCTTTGCGGGATCGGCGTCGCTCGACATGCCCGCCGCCATGCCCTGCGCGCCTTCGAGAATACGCTGCGCGCCGCGAAAGCCATCGACCGCGAGTTGGGCGGCCATCAAGCCGTTTGCGGCCGCCATGGCCGTGTGCAGTTGCTTCGAATCGGCCGCGTCGCGCAGGAACTCCCACAAGCCGCTCGCCTGTGTACCCGCCGAGCCGAACGCGTCGAGCATCTGCTCGGGCGTGAGCTTGAGCAGCCGGCCCGCCGCGGCAGCCGCCGCAATCGTGCCCACCGTGCCGGTCGTGTGAAATATCTTGTAGTGCGAACGACCCATGAATTCGCCTACCCGTATACCCACTTCATAGCCGGCCACCGAAGCTGCGATGAACTCCTTCCCCGAAGCGCCCAGCGCCTGTGCGAGCGCGAGTGTCACCGGGAACACGACGGTAGCCGGATGCAGCACTGAGCCGTTGTGCACGTCGTCCTGCTCGACGAAATGCGAAGCGGCGCCGTTGGTCATGGCCGCGAAATACGCCGTGGTGCGAGTGCGGTCGACGATGACGTCGCACGGACCTTGTGCGTCGGGCGCACCGCGCGCGGCGCGCGCGAAACGCGCGATCGTCTCGACCGGACGCGCGCCCTTGCCGCCCAGCGCGGAGCCGAGCCAGTCCACATAGAGATTGACGGTGCGCTCGACCACGTAAGGCGGAATCGAATCGAAACGCAGTTGCGAGGCGAAGGCCGCGAGCGCGCGGCTGGGATGATCTGTCATGGCAGCGTAGTTCAGTAATGTCGGTTTGCGACGCGCGAGGCGCGATCAGATTGCGCCGTCTTCGCGCAGCGCACCGATACGCGCCGCGTCAAAGCCAAGCTCACGCAAAATAGATTCGGTATGCTGACCGAGTGCGGGAACGGCATCCATGCGCGCATCGAATGCGCAGGGCGCGCCTGGCGGCAACAGCGCCGGCACCGTTCCCGCCGGTGTCTGCACCTCGCGCCAGCGCTCGCGCGCCTGCAGCTGCGGATGCGCCCACACATCGGCCATCGTGTTCATTTGCGCGTTGGCGATGCCAGCGCGGTCGAGCCGTTCGATGACCTGCGCCGCACTGAGCTTCGAAAACGCCTCGACGATCAACTCACGCAATTCGTCGCGGCGCGCGGAGCGCTGTGAATTCGCGGCAAAGCGTTCATCGGCGGCTAGCTCCGGCTGCGACAGAACGTGTTCGCAAAAGAGCTTCCATTCGCGGTCGTTCTGCAGGCCGAGCATCACCGACTTGCCGTCGCCTGCCGGAAACGGGCCATACGGGTAGATCGTCGCGTGCGAGGCACCTGCGAGCGGCGGCGGCGATTGACCGTCGATCGCGTAATAGAGCGGATAGCCCATCCACTCCACCATGCTTTCCAGCATCGAAACGTCGATGCGGCACCCACGTCCGGTGCGCCCACGCATCAGCAGCGCGCTCAAAATGTTCGAATACGCATACATGCCCGCGGCAATGTCGGCAATCGAGCAACCCGCTTTCGCCGGTTCGCCGGGCGACCCCGTGATCGAGAGAAAGCCCGATTCGCTCTGGATCAGCAGGTCGTACGCCTTGCGCTCGCGGTAGGGGCCGTCGTCGCCGTAACCGGAGATATCGCACACGATCAGCTTCGGGTAGCGCTCGCTGAGCGCCTCGTAGCTGAGCCCGAGCCGCGCCGCTGCGCCCGGTGCGAGATTCTGCACGAGCACGTCGGCGTCGGCGAGCAACGCGTCGAGAATCGGTGCGGCCTCCTTGTGCTTCACGTCGAGCGAGAGGCTTTCCTTCGAGCGGTTCGTCCACACGAAGTGCGAAGCGAGTCCATGCACGCGCTCGTCGTAGCCGCGCGCGAAGTCGCCCACGCCAGGCCGCTCGATCTTGATCACGCGCGCGCCGAGATCGGCAAGCTGGCGCGTGCAGAACGGCGCGGCAATCGCATGTTCGAGCGTGACGACCTTGATACCGTCGAGTGGTCTCATGGCGCGCGCCTCAGCTCAGAACGAACGCGGCAGGCCGAGCACATGCTCCGCCACGTACGAGAGGATCAGATTGGTGGAGATCGGCGCGACCTGGTAGAGGCGCGTTTCGCGGAACTTGCGCTCCACGTCGTATTCGCAGGCGAAGCCGAAACCGCCGTGGAACTGCAGGCAGGCATTCGCGGCTTCCCACGAAGCGTCGGCTGCGAGCAGTTTCGCCATGTTGGCCTGTGCGCCGCAGGCTTCGTGCGCGTCGAACCGGCGCGCGGCCTCGAAGCGCATCAGGCTCGCGGCTTCGACGTTGACGAACGCGCGTGCAATGGGAAACTGCACGCCCTGGTTCTGGCCGATAGGCCGTCCGAACACGATGCGCTCCTTCGCATAGGCGCTCACCTTGTCGATGAACCAGTAGCCGTCGCCGATACATTCCGCCGCGATAAGCGTGCGCTCGGCGTTCAGGCCGTCGAGGATGTACTTGAAGCCCATGCCCTCTTCGCCGATCAGGTTTTCCGCCGGAATTTCGAGGTTGTCGAAGAAGAGCTCATTGGTCTCGTGATTGACCATGTTGAGAATCGGCTGCACGGTGAGGCCGTTGCCGATCGCTTCGCGCAGGTCGACCACGAAGATCGACATGCCCTCGGACTTCTTCTTCACATCGGCGAGCGGCGTAGTGCGCGCAAGCAGGATCATGAGGTCCGAATGCTGCACGCGCGAAATCCACACCTTTTGCCCGTTGATCACGTAGCGGTCGCCCTTGCGCACCGCCGTGGTCTTGATCTTCGTGGTGTCGGTGCCCGTGGTGGGTTCGGTCACGCCCATCGACTGCAGGCGCAGTTCGCCGCTCGCGATCTTCGGCAGATACTTGCGCTTTTGCTCGGCCGAACCGTGGCGCAGCAGCGTGCCCATGTTGTACATCTGGCCGTGGCACACGCCCGAGTTGCCGCCCGCCCGGTTGATCTCCTCCATGATGACCGACGCCTCGGTCAGGCCCAGGCCCGATCCGCCGTACTCCTGAGGAATCAGCGCAGCGAGCCAGCCGGCTTTCGTGAGTGCGTCGACAAATTCCTCGGGATAGCCGCGCGCCTCGTCGATCTTGCGGAAATATTCGCCAGAAAACTGCTGGCACAGGTCACGTACGGCTTCGCGGATGTCCTGAAACGAATCTTGTTGCGTGGTTTGCATGATCGATATGAAGTCGCTATGAATGTTCGTGGTGCCGTTCAGGCGAGCGTTGCGGTGGCCTGCATCGTCAGATAACCGTCGTGGTCTTTCGCCCAGAGTTCGACCGAGCGCGCGTCGTCGGAGAGCTTGCCGCACAGCGTGAATGCGTTGCCCGCGAACGTGGGCCGTACCGCGCGAAATGCGTACGTTGCGATCGTGGCGTCGGGCCGCTCACGGTGCACGAGGTCGAGCAGCAGCGTGGCGATGAGCGGGCCGTGCACGACGAGGCCCGGATAGCCCTCTTCCTGCGTGACATACGGGAAGTCGTAGTGAATGCGATGACCGTTGAAGGTCAGCGCGGAATAGCGGAACAGCATGAGCGCGCTGGCGTTGAGCGTGCGCGACCAGGTCTCGCCTTGCGGCGCCACGACGGGCTTGGGCGCGCTCGCACCGGGCTGCGGCGCGTCGCGATAGACGATGTCGTGCTCTTCCTCGATGCACAGCGCCCCGCCGCTCTCGTAGCGATGCTGCACCGTCACGAACACGAGGCGGCCGCTGCGACCGGTCTTGTCCTCGATGTTCGCGATAGTGGAAGTGCGCGCAGCCACGTTGCCCGCATGGAGCGGCGCATGAAACGTCAAGCGCCCGCCCGCCCACATGCGGCGCGGGAGTTCGACGGGCGGCAGGAAACCGCCGCGTTTCGGGTGTCCATCGGGACCCGCTTCGGCGAGGGGCGAGACAGGCAGAAAATAGAGCCAGTGCCACAGCGGCGGCACGGCGCTACCGGGCGCTTCGCGGTCGAGTGTGGCGGCGAGCGCGCGCAGCGGGAACGCGGTGATATCGTCGGTGAGCGTTTCGGTCTTGTCGAGCCACGCACTGAGCGATGGCGTTTGCGATTCCGGCATGGCGTTTCTCCGTTGCGAGACTAGTTGCCATACTATGAACGGCTCACGCCGTTTCGCGAAGTTGCCTTTGCCGAATCAGCCCTTTCGCTTTCGTTAATCCCCCGACCATTGCTGCGCGATACTTGCGCGCGGCTTTCAACCACAGCCGCGCGCCGCCCTTACGCTTCGCCGCGCAGATGAGTGGAGGCTTCGTCTTCCACACGCTGCCACAGCTCGAACGACATGGGGCGCTCGCCCTCTTCGAGCAGATGGCCAACGAGGCCGATCGCGCGCGCCATCACGCCGAAGCCGCGCACGATGCGCCAGGGAAAGCCGAATTCGCAGCAAATCGCGCCGATTGCGCCCGTTGCGTTGATCGGCAGGGCTTTGCCCGACGCCCGCTCGGCCTCCTCGCCAATCAGCTGCATGAGCTTCACATAGCGCCCCGACATGCCGTTTTGCGCGGCCAGTTCGAAAAGGCGCGGTGTGCGCGGATCGATGGGCTTGTGCAGTGGATGACCGAGCCCCGGAATCGGCGTGCCGCGCGCGCGCCATGCGGCGACGGTATCGACGGCGAGCTTTTCCAGGTCGTCGCACTGGGCGTCATAAGGCAGCGCTTCGGAAAGCATGCGGCACGCCCCTTCCATGCTGCCGACGAACACCGACCCAAGCCCGCATAGCCCTGCCGCGACGGCAGCCTGCAGCGACTCGGGCGCGCCCGCATACGTCATGCGCGCGGCGATGGCGCTAGGCGTCATGCCGTGCTCGACGAGCGTAATGACGATGGCGTTGAACATCGCGGACTGCTGCGGCGTGGCCGTCTTGCCCGTGAGTTGCAGAAATGCAAAGTCGCCGAGATTCATGTGTCCGAGCACTTCGTCGGGCAGGCTCTTGCCGCGCACGACAATACGATCGGGTGTGCTGTACGCAATATCGGAGCGCACGAGCGGTTTCGGTTGACGGGCCATAATCCTGATTCCTTCGTTATACAGAATAGCGTTTAGCGCAGTTGAGCACGGCCGTGGTTGAGCACGAGCACGTCGCGTTCCAGCACACGCGCGCGAAAGCTCACCTCGTTGCCGTCACGCCACATCTCGGTACGGATCGTCTCGCCCGGATAAACCGGCGCGGTAAAACGCGCGTGAAATGCCGCAAGGCGTTGCGGGTCGCTTGCGCACAGCGTCTTGAGCACGGCATGCGCGGCCACGCCCCACGTGGCAAGTCCATGCAGGATAGGCCGCTCGAACCCCGCCGCGCGCGCAACCTGGGGGTCGGCATGCAACACGTTGTCGTCGCCGCACAGGCGGTAGAGCAACGCCGTTTCCGGGCGCGTAGGCAGATCGCAATGATGATCAGGGTCGCGCTCAGGCATCGGCGGCGGCGGCGCGGGCGCTTCGTCGCTCAAGCCGTTGTCCGCGCTGAAGCCGCCATCGCCGCGGCAGAACGTGAGCTGCGTGACGGTGGCGTACAGTTCGCCGCTTGCCTTGTCTGTAATGCTACGCTGGATTTCGAGCAGCGCGCCTTTGCCCGCGCCTTTATCGACCACGCGCGTGATGCGCGAGCGGCCGACCACGGTTGCGGACGGCGGCAATGGCTTGTGCATCACGAGGCTCTGCTCGCCATGCAACAGCCGAACCCAGTCGATGCCCGAGCGCGGGTCGCGCGCCCAGAAGCCGGGAAAGCCGAGCACGACGGCAAGTGTCGGCGGCACGCGTAACTCCTTTTCGTAGACGAATGCCAGGTCGTCCGAATCAACGGGATTGGCGCCGTAGCCCACGGCCAGGCTGTAGAGCATGGCGTCGCGCGCGGTATAGGTCTGCTCAACGTCCTTGAACGGCCAGTTGCGCAGCGTGTGATAGTCGATCGTCATGGCTGTGTGCTCGGTGAGAGATCAGGCCTCGGCGGCGGGCCACTTGAAGAGCGGATCGGCCTTCTCGCGAAAGCGCTTCACGGCTTCGCGATGGAATTCGGTCGTGAACGCAATGCCCTGCGCCGCCGACTCGATTTCGAGCATCGCGCGCAGATCGCTGCCAAGCGACTGGTTCAGCGCGCGCTTGGCGAGGCCGAAAGCAATGGGAGACGCAGCCGCGAGGCCGCCCGCGACCTGCGCGGCGCGTGCATGAAGCTTGTCCGGCTCGACCACTTCGAGCACCGCGCCGATCTCCCTCGCTTCGGCAGCGCGTATCTCGCGCGCCGTAAACACGAGGTCTTTCGCGCGCGCTAGCCCCACCACGCGCGGCAGCGTATAAAACGCCCCGCAATCGGGCACGAGGCCGACTTTCATGAAAGGCATGCAAAAACGCGCGCGCGTGCTGGCGATCACGAAGTCGGCGGCGAGCGCAAAGCTGAAGCCCGCGCCGTAGCACACGCCGTCCACGGCCGCGATCACCGGGCGATCGAGGTCAATCAGCATGCTCACCCAGCCGTGCAGATCGTCGATACGATCGCGTCCCGCGTCGGCGCTGGTCACATTCATGGCGCGTACATCGCCGCCCGAGCAGAAGTCATTGCCCGCGCCGCGCAAAATGACCGCACGCACGCTGCGATCGGCGCGTATGCGCTGTACGGCTTCAAGCAGTTCCCCCCGCATCTCGGCGTTGAGCGCGTTCTTGGCCTCCGGGCGATTGAATGTGAGCGTCGCAACGCCCGCCTCCTGTTCGACCCGTAGCGTCTTTTCGCTCATGCGCTCACCCCCGCGTTTGCCAGTTCAGCGAGCGCCTTGTCGAGCGCCGTGATGAGATGCACGGGTTCGACGCCCGCGAACTCCACGTCGGGACGCGCGAGAAACGCCTCGATATGCGCCGCGCACGCCTCGCGCGTGGCGGCGAGACCGGTGAACCCGTCTTCGAGCCACGCGACCGAAGCGAGCGGACGCGGATGCCAGTCGCCATTCACGATCGCTTTGACAACGGTGCCGTCACGCACGAGCAGGCTCAGCCAGATCAGCCCAGCCGGGGCCTTTTCGCGTCCGCGCACGACACGGTCGCCCGCGCGGGTGACAGGGCTGTAACGCGTCGCTTCGCTCTTCTCATGGAACCAGCTTTCCTCATGCAGTTCGCGCTCGTATTGCTGCGCGAAAACGAGTTCTTCGCTGCCTAGCGCGCCTGACTCCAGCGCCATGTCACCGAACGTGCGGCGAACGCAGGCCGCAACCCAGGCGCTCAGTTCATCGGCGCGCACTTCGCGGCCCAGTTCCTGCTCCAGATACGTATAGCGCGAGCCAAGATCCTTGTGCTTCTTGTCCTTGACCTTTTCGGGCGCCATCGGCATCGCGCGCGCCGCAATTGCCGTGTCGATCGCCTTCACGTTCAGCAGAATGCGGAATGTCAGCACGCCGCCTTCGATCTTCAGCGACGTAGCCACGAGCTTGCGTCCGTCGATCTCGACGTCGTTGAGCGGACGGTAAGCGGCCTGCAGGCCGAACACATCGCGTAGTGCTTCAGCAACGTGGCCGAGTATCGTGGGGAACGCCTGCGTCGCCGTTTGGGGCACACCGGGCAGACCGATCGGCAAATAGAACGCGAGGAAGGCCGAACCGCGCCCCGCATAGATCGCACCGCCGCCGCTCACGCGCCGCCGCGCGATCACTTCGTTTTCGCGGCAGAACGGCAGATCGAGCACCTGGTTCGGATCTTCGTTCACGCCTACGGTTATGCTGTCTTCGTCGAAGACGTTCAGATAGACCGTGGGTGGCGCGAGATTCTCGGCCACGGCGCGCTCGACCGCCGGCGATACCGAAATCGAGAAGTCAGCATAGCTGTGGCCGCCTACGACGAGGCGCCACGGGGTTTGGGTGTTCGTTGCGCTTGCATTCATGTTGTTTGTCTCCGTTGATCTTCTACCAGCGTTGCGCCTTCGAGCTTCGGCACAATCTCGATCGCGTCCGCGTGTATCAGCGTCTGGCGCTTGAAGCGCTCCGCGATGGCCTCGATGGCGGAACGCTCCACCGCGCCTTCCACCTGCAGCGTAAGATGGTCGCCGCCATGTTCCTTGGTGCCGACCACGAGGCGGTACGTGCCCGACGCGCCTTCCACGCCCAGCAGCACCGTCTTCAACTCGGACGGATAAACCTTCACGCCCTTGATCTTCACCATCGAATCGGCACGGCCGAACACCACGCGCGGCAACGACACCGTTCGCCCATGCACGGGCGCGGTATGTTCGAGCACGGTAAGGTCGCCGGTGCGGTAGCGCACGAGCGGCTGCAGTTCCTTCTTCAGATGCGTGAGCACAAGTTCGCCACGCTCGCCTTCGGCAACAGGCATGCCCGTGTCGGGGTCGATGACTTCGGCATACAGCAGTTCATCGAACACATGCACGCCCGTATCGCCGGGGAACGTACGTGCAACGGGCAGGCATTCGGAAAGCGAGAAACTGTCGATCAGCAACGTGCCCGGCATCGCTTCGCGCACGCGCGCGTACAGCGCCGCATTACCCGTGAACGCTTCGCCGCCCGCAAAGAACACGCGCGGAACCGGGCAGCCCGCTTCGATGAGTTTGAGCGCGTGAGACGGATTGCCGGCGAGCACTGTCACGCCGCATTGCTGCGCAACGCGCGCGGCACGCTCGGTTTCGCCGGGGCCGTGCGGAATGCACGCCACGCCGCGCGCTTCCATCTGGGTCTGATAGAAAAGCCCGGCAACGAAGAGGTGATAGCCAAAGGTCACCATGCAGACGTCGCCGGGGCCGATGCCGCATGCGTCGAGATGTTGGCCGCACGCGGCTTCGATTGCGCGCAGATCGGCTGCACTGTGCAGGATCGGCACGAGCGCAGCGCCCATTGGCGTGAGGTGCACGCGCACCGGCGGCACCGCAGGCGCAAACTTGCCGTAGCCCGGCCGATTCATCTCGGCCACGAGTTCGGCGCGCGTCATGAGCGGCACGCGCTCGGCGAACTCCGCCGCGCTCGCGACGCTGCGCGGCAAACGTCCCTCGTAGAACGGATGCGCTTGCAGTCGCGCTAGCTGCGCGTTCAGTGCATCGAGCATCGTCTCCTCCTTTTTATGTTCAGTAGGGGTGCGAATCTTTCGTACTCAAGCCGCGCGCTCAAAGATCGCCGCAATCCCCTGCCCGCCGCCCACGCACATCGTTTCGAGGCCGTAGCGGCCCTTGCGGCGCTGCAGTTCATGGAGCAACGTGGTCAACATGCGCACGCCGGTCGCGCCGATCGGGTGACCGAGCGAAATGCCCGAGCCGTTCACGTTCAACCGCGACTCATCGTGCCAGCCCCAGCCCTTGAGCACCGCGAGCACCTGGCACGCGAAGGCCTCGTTCAGCTCGACGAGATCGAGTTGATCGAATGTGATTCCGGTCTTTTGCAGCAGCTTTTGCACCGCGGGCACCGGGCCGATGCCCATCGTCGCAGGCTCGCATCCCGCGGCCGCCCAACCGGTCAGATAGCCCAGCGGCGCGAGGCCCAGTTTGTCGAGCTGATCTTCGGCGACGATCAGGCACGCGGCCGCAGCGTCGTTTTGCTGGCTCGCGTTGCCCGCCGTCACCGTGCCGCCTTTCATGAGCGGCTTGAGCTTGGCGAGCGATGCCTCGGTCGCGTCGGCGCGCACGCCTTCGTCGCGCGCGAAACGTACGGGGTCGCCCTTGCGTTGCGGCACCGTTACCGCCACCACTTCCTCGTCGAAGCGGCCCGCTTCCCATGCCGCCGCCGCGCGCTGATGGCTGCGCACCGCGTACGCGTCCGCTTCCTCGCGCGTGATGCCATATTCCTTCGCGAGGTTCTCGGCCGTTTCGATCATTCCCGAGATGTAGCCAAAGCGCGCTTCGGGTTGCGAGCGTTCGCGGCCACGCTCGAGGCGGTCGTGCATCTTCACCGAACCGGCGCGCGCGCCCCAGCGCATATCGGTCGTGTAGTACTCGATATTGCTCATGCTCTCCACGCCACCGGCCACGACCACATCGGCCGCGCCGCTCTGCACCATCATCGCGGCGGTCACGACCGCCTGAAGCCCACCGCCGCACCGGCGGTCGAGCTGCATGCCGGGCACCTGCACCGGCAGCCCCGCTTCGAGCGCGGCCCAGCGGCCGATGCAAGGCGTTTCGCTGTTCGCGTACGATTGCGCGAAGACCACGTCTTCGATGCGCGCCGGGTCCACGCCACTGCGCGCGATGGTTTCGCGCAGCACGGTGGCCGCGAGCGTTTCGACGGAAACAGGGCGCAGGCTGCCGCCGAACGTGCCCACCGGCGTGCGCACCGGCGCGACTATCGCTGCTCTTCTCATTTCGGATTCCTTTTCATGTTGTCTGGTTGTCTGCCGCTTCGCTGTGCGCCTACACGGTGTCAAGCTGCGAGCGTGTGCCTTCGCGCGTGGTGCTCGGCGGCGAGTGGTTCGCGCCACTCGGGCGGTGCGATGGCGAGCATGCGCTCGACGCGCTGCGCGAGCGTGAGCCCTCGCAGGTCCGCCACGCCGTGCTCGGTGACGATCACGGCCGCGTCGCTACGCGGCGTGCTGACCGGCCCGGAAAGACGCGCGACGATACGGCTCCCGTGCCGCGTGCTCGCGGCGAGCGCAACGATCGCGACGCCACCGGCCGAGCGCGCCGCGCCGCGCATGAAATCGAGCGCCCCGCCCACCGCACCCACATAGCGGCCACCAGCCGCTTCCGCATTGACCTGCCCCGTTAAGTCGACTTCCAGCGCCGAATTGATCGCCACGAACCGATCGAGGCCGCCGAGCACGTCGATGTCGTGCGTATAAGCCGTGGAGCGGAACTGAATCCGCGCGTTGCGGTGCGCATGCGCGTAGACCTTGCGCGTGCCCATCATCGTGCCGGCCACGCTCACGCCTCGGTCCCGCGACTTCCGGGCATTCGTCACCACACCGGCTTCGATCAGGTCGACTACAGCGTCGCCGATGGTGCCGCTATGCACGCCCAGGTCGCGACGATCGTGCAACTGCGCGACGATAGCCTCGGGCAGCGCGCCTAGCCCGAACTGGATCGTCGCGCCGTCTTCGATCAGCGAGGCCGCATGTTGCGCGATGCGCCGCTCGGTGTCGCCAGCCTGCGTTGCCGGCGCTTCCAGCGGCGCGCGGTCGGTGTGGATCAGCGCGTCGAAGTCTTCGGCTCGCAACCTGCGCTCGCCGTAAGTCCAGGGCGCCGCCGCATTCACCTCCGCAATCACCACGCGCGCACTGTCGATCAACGGCACGAGATACTCATGCGCAATCGAGAGGCTGTAGCAGCCCGCTTCGTCCGCTGGAGCGACTTGCAGCAGCAGCACGTCAACGCGATTCGGGCCGCCAGTCAGCACGCTGCGAAACTGCGAGTAGTGACACGGCAGGATGTCGAGCACGCCCTCGCGTTCGAGCCGACGGTTCGTACCCGATGCGCCATAGGCCATGAAGTCGATACAGTCGGCAAACGCGGGATCGAGCGTTTCGGACCACGAAGCGCCCACGAACACGCGAAACCGACCGCCCATCGCCTGACGCTGCGACATCAGCAGCGCGGTGAGCGTGCACGGCTCCGCACCGCACTGGCCCCACGCAACCGTGTCGCCCGGACGCACGTACTGCGCGAAATCGAGCTGCGCGGCATCGACCTGGCGCGCCGCGCGCGGGCCGCGCATCATCAGACGGGGTCCCAGCTAAAGACGTCGGCCGACACGTCGAGCGTGTGGAACGACTTGCGCAGGGCCGGCATGGCATGCTCGGCAATCGTCTCCGGCGTCCAGCCCTCGCCGCGATGCACTGAACGCACGGGCCGCGGCTGGCTCATCAGGAAGATTTCGTTGTTGCGGACCGCGAAAATCTGGCCCGTCACATCGGCGGCCTGCTCGCTCGCGAGGTAGACGGCAAGCGGCGCGATCTTCGCGGGCGTCATCTGCTTGATCTTCGCAACGCGCGCTTCCTGCTCCGGCGAGTCGATCTTGATCGAGTTGATCATGCGGCTCCAGGCGAACGGCGCAATGCAGTTCGAGCGCACACCGAACTTTTCCAGATCGAGCGCGATGGATTTCGACAGGCCCGCAATGCCGAGCTTCGCCGCGCTGTAGTTGGCCTGCGCAAGGTTGCCGATCAGGCCGGACGTGGACGTCATATGCACGAACGCCCCACTACGCTGTTCCTTGAAGTGGTCGGCGGCGGCGCGCGAGACATAGTACGAGCCGTAGAGGTGAACCTTCAGCACGGCGTCCCATTCTTCTTCGCTCATCTTGTGGAAGAAGCGGTCGCGCAAAATACCCGCGTTGTTGACCACGCAGTCGATGCGGCCGAACACATCCAGCGCGTTCTGCACGATGCGTGCGGCGCCAGCGGCGTCGGCCACGCTGTCGGTGTTCGCGGTGGCCTGGCCGTCGAAAGCCTTGATCTCGTTCACCACGGCCTGCGCGGGACCGTCGTTATGGCCCTCGCCGGTAAGCGAAGCGCCCACGTCGTTCACCACGACTTTCGCGCCGTGGCGCGCCATCATGAGCGCGATATCGCGGCCAATGCCGCCTCCCGACCCCGTCACCACCACAACCTTACCGTCCAGCATTCGTTGCGTCGTCATCGTTTTCGCTCCTCCAGCCCGCTTTGCGCCGGGCGTTCATTCGATTTGAATCGTTATGCGGCAAGCTGTGCCGTTCGTGTTGCAGCTTGACGCATCGGGTACGGGTGCACAATTTGGATATGCCGAACGCCCGTTTCGGCCAGGATTAACCCGTACTATCGCTAATGGCGTGCATTGCGCTGCGGCGCAATAATGCTCGGAGTCCGCTCGTGCCCCGTGTCTTCTCGAACGAACGGGCAGGCAGACGCAGGCAGGAAAACCCGCAGGAACTGGAGTCACGGCAAGTCAACCCATGCATTTCGATCTCGTCGACCTGAAGCTCTTCACCCACGTAGCCGAGGCGAGCAGCCTCACCCGCGGCGCGGAACGCGCGCACCTCTCGCTGCCCGCGGCCAGCACGCGTATCAAGAATCTCGAAGAACAGGTGGGCGTGAAGCTCTTGAGCCGCACGAGCCAGGGGGTCACGCTAACCGGGCCCGGCGAGACGTTGCTCGCGCACGCGCGCCGCGTGCTCAAGCAACTCGAGCAACTCACGGGAGACCTGCAGGAGTACTCGCAGGGCGTGAAGGGCCATGTGCGCGTGTTTGCGAACACCACGGCAATGAGCGAGTTCCTGCCCGCCGTGCTGCGCACCTACCTTATCAACCATCCCGACGTGTACGTGGATATTCACGAGCGTCTTTCGCCCGATATCGTGCGCGCCGTGCAGGACGGCACGATCGATATCGGCATCGTGGCCGGCAATGTGCGCACCGAGGGCTTGCAGGTGCTGCCCTACCGGCGCGACCGCCTTGTGCTCGTCACAGCGCTGAGCCACCCGCTTTCGCAGGCGAGCGAAATGGCCTTTGCCGATACGCTCGACTACGACTTCATCGGGCCGCCCGAAGAAAGCGCGATTTTCTCGTTCCTCAAGCGTGCGTCGTCGGATTTGCAGCGCACCATACGCTGGCGCATCCAGATCGGCAATTTCGAGGCCGCATGCCGCATGATCGAAGCGAACATCGGCATTGGCGTGCTGCCCGAGGGCACGGCGCGCCGCCACGCGCAAACCATGTCGCTGAAGATCGTGCCGCTCACCGACGAATGGGCCGTGCGCAAGCTGCAGATCTGCATGGCCGATCGCGACGCGCTGCCGCTGTTCGCGCGCAAGCTCGTCGATCTGCTGGTGGCCGACGGCATCGGCCGGCTCGAATAAGTCCGAATAAACCCATCAAGCGGCGCGCGTGCTGCGCGCCGCTGCCTCTTGCTTACCGCCCGCCAGCCGCGCGAATCATGTTGCGCGCGATGACGATCTGCTGGATCTGGCTCGTGCCTTCGTAGATGCGGAAAATGCGCACATCGCGGTAAAAGCGCTCGATGCCATAGTCGGACATATAGCCCGCGCCACCGAAGATCTGCACCGCGCGGTCTGCCACACGCCCGCACATTTCCGATGCGAACAGCTTCGCACACGCCGCTTCCGTACTCACGTTCTGGCCTGCGTCGCGACGGCGCGCGGCGTCGAGCACCATGCAGCGCGCCGCATAGAGTTCGGTCTGGCTATCCGCAAGCATGGCCTGCACGAGCTGGAACTCGGCGATCTTTTCGCCGAACTGCTCGCGCTCCATTGCGTAGCGCAGCGCGTCGTCGAGCATGCGCTGCGCCACGCCCACGCAAATCGCCGCGATATGGATGCGCCCCTTGTCGAGCACCTTCATCGCCGTCTTGAAGCCCACGCCTTCCTTGCCGCCGATGATGTTTTCCGCGGGCACCTTCACGTCTTCGAAAATCACGTCGCAGGTATGCGCGCCGCGCTGCCCCATCTTCTTGTCGCGCTTGCCGAAGCTGATGCCGGGCGTTTTCGCGTCGACGATGAACGAGGTGATGCCGCCCGCGCGCGGCTCGTCGGGATTGGTGCGCGCCATCAGCGTGAACATGCCGGCCTGCGGCGCATTCGTGATGAAACGCTTGGTGCCGTTCACCACATAATGGTCGCCGCGCCGCTCGGCACGCGTCTTGATGGATGCGGCGTCCGAGCCCGCGCCCGGCTCCGTGAGCGCGAAGCTCGCAATGATCTCGCCGCTCGCAAGTTTCGGCAGCCAGCGGGCCTTTTGCTCCTCGGTGCCGTCGATCACGATGCCCTGCGAACCGATGCCCACCGTCGTGCCGATGATCGAGCGAAATGCGGGCGAGGTCTTGCCCAGCTCGAGCATCACGAGCACTTCTTCTTCCATCGTGAGATCGAGCCCGCCGTACTGCTCCGGAATGGTCAGGCCAAAGAGGCCCATGGCCTTCATATCGTCGACGATATCGGCCGGAATCTCATCCGTTTCCGCTACGCGCTCCTCGTTCGGCACGAGACGCTCGCGCACGAAGCGCGCGACGTTGTCGAGCAGAACGTTCATCGTTTCCTGGTCGCGAATCATGGTGTATGCCCTGCAATCGTTGATCGGGCGGCACGGCGCCGCCCGGAGAGAAATAAAAAATCAGGAATGCTCAGCGAGTGCGCACGGCGCGTTTGGCCATTTCGCGCAGCGGCTGCTTTTGCAGCTTGCCGCTCGCCGTGGTCGGAATCATGTCGATGGTCACGATCTCCGAGGGACGCTTGTACGCCGAAAGCCGCTCGCTCAGGTAGTGGGCGAGATCGGCCGCGTCGATCGTCGCGCCCTCCTTCGCTTCCACGAAGGCCACGACTTCCTCGTTGCCTTCGGCGTCGCGCCGCCCCACCACGGCACTCTGGCGCACCGCCTCGTAGGTGTTGATGACCGACTCGACCTCGATCGGATAGACGTTGAAGCCCGAGCGGATGATGAGATCCTTCGAGCGGCCCACGATGAAGAGCGCGCCGTCGGCGTCGAGCCGCCCGAGGTCGCCGGTCTTGAGCCAGCCTTGCGCGTCGAGCACTTCGGCGGTCAGGCCCGGCTCGCGATAGTAGCCACGCATGACGCCGGGACCGCGCACCCACAGCTCGCCCGGCTCGCCGCGCGGCGCATCCGCGCCGTCGGGCCCGACTACGCGCAGCTCGGCGCCCTCGACGATCTCGCCCGAGGACACATCCTTGCGCGGCCGGTCCATGCGCGTGATGAAGAGCGAGCCCGCGTACTCGGTCATGCCGTAGCCGTGATGCAGCGGCATGCCGAAGAGCGTTTCGACCTGCTGCTTGAGCGTGGGATCGAGCGGACCGCCGCCCGTATAGAGGTAGCGCAGACGCGGCGCATGCACCGCGCCGCCGTGCTCGCGCACATAGGCGACGATACGCGTGAAGAGCGTTGGCACGCCCTGAAGAATGGAGATTTCGGAGGCGCCAAGCGCCTTCACGACCTCCTCCGCCGAAAAGCGCGCCGCGAGATGCAGGCTCGCGCCCGCTTCGAACGTGGCGAGCAGCAACGTGGCGAGGCCGAAGATATGCGACATCGGCATGACCGCGTAGGCGCAGTCGGCCTGCGTCATGTCGCGCGAGGTGGCCGAGACATGCGCGAAATGCAGCAAGCCGCGATGCGTGGCCATCACCCCCTTGGGCTGGCCCGTCGTGCCCGACGTATAGATGAGCACCGCCACTTCGTGCGCGAGCGCTTCGGGCTCGCGCACGGCGTCGGAGTCGGGCGCGGCCATCATCAGCGGCCCGAGTCCGGCCGGAGCGATTTCGCGCGCGCGATAACGCACGCCATGACGCAGCGCGTCGGGCGACGCGCCGTGCGTAAACAGCATGAGACGCGGTCCGCAATGCGCGCGGATCGTCTCAATCTCGCGCTCCGAAAGCCGCGCGTTGACGACAGCCGGCCACGCGCCGATTTCCGAAAGCGCGAACAGCAGCGTCACCACGGCCGAACAATTTTCGGCCACGATCAGCACGCGGTCGCCCACGTCCACGCCCTGCTCGCGCAAAAACCGCTGCGCCTGCTCAACGTCGCTCCAGAGCTGCCCGAAGCTCGTCACCTTTGCTTCTTCGCGTATCGCCACCGCCTCGGGCGACACCTCCGCCCAGTGTCGCGCGATATCGCTGATCTTGCGCGCCGCTCGCCTCACCACTGTCACCTCCCGTCGTTGCTCTTTGACTGCGTACGGCGCGCCGTGGCACGCCGCATCGCGACAGGTATCAGTGTGGTTCAGGCGCGGCCTGCCAACAATTCGTTTTCGAGAAAGCCGGCATTCGTCTGCCGAGAAGTCGGAGTTGACCCCGATGACCGGGCGTTCACTCCTCGCTGGTTATGCGGGCGAAGCGCCTGCGGGCGCTCGCGCCGGCGCGCTCCGCGCACAGCCTCGCGGGCGCAGTCCACGCGCCGTCGCCGCCATGTCCGTGCGGGCGCCTAGCGGCTGCGAGCGCCGCCAGACGCAGGCGCTGCCGCCAGTCACTCCATCTGCGCCGCCGCACGCTCGCCTCCCATCGCGCCCCTGGAAGCGTTATTCGCCCGATGAATCGCCACGATGCCCGCGAGCGAGACACAGGCCGGCACGGCAGCCGCGATGAAGAGCGACGCGGACGACCATTGCAGGTGCAAAAGCGCGCCGCCCAGCACCGGGCCGACGACCGAGCCGATACGGCCCACGCCGAGGCTCCAGCCGATGCCGGTCGAGCGCAGCGAGGTCGGATAGTAGGTCGCGGCGAGCGCGTTGAGCGCCGGCTGCCCGCCGATGATCGTAAAGCCCGTGACGAAGATCGCCACGAACATCGCGGCCACGGAAACCATCACGGCCGGATTGCCGATTGCCGCCGTCGAGACGATGGCGATCAGGAACGTCGTGCCTAGCACGCGCGTAAAGCCCGCCATGTCGATGACGCGCCCGAGCAGCAGCGTGCCGATCACGCCGCCGCCCCACAGCGCCGTACCCGCGAACACGGCGGTCTGGGTCGAATAGCCGGCGTCGCGGATCACGGTCGGCAACCAGTTCGAGAGGAAATACATGGCGAGCAGGTTCGCGAAGTTCACGATCCACAGCAGCACGGTCACCCGCGCGCGCCCTTCCTTGAACAGCTCGACGAACGGCACGCCGCGCGAGCGCGTTTCCGCGGTCGTGAACTGCACGCCCGTTGGCAGGTGCAGCGCAGGCGCCACGCGCGACAGATTGCGGCGCACGCGCGCATCGGTTTGCTCACCGCGGCCGCGAAACAGGAGGAACTGAATCGACTCCGGCAGCGCGAGCCACATCAGCACGCCGAGCACGAGCGGAATCGCCCCGCCCACGAAGAACACGGCGCGCCAGCCGAACGCCGGAATCAACGCCGCGGTGATGAGCCCGCCCACCACGCCACCGAGCGTAAAGCCGCACGAAACGATCATCATGAGCGTGACGCGCATGCGGCGCGGGCTGTACTCGCCCGCGAGCGCCATCGCGTTCGGCATGATGCAGCCAAGGCCCAGACCCGCGACGAAGCGCCAGGCCACCAGTTCCGCAATGGAATGCGCGAAGCCCGTGGCGAGCATGCACGCGGAAAAGAACAGCGTCGCGCCGATCAGCACCGGGCGGCGGCCGATCTTGTCGGCGAGCGTGCTGAAGGTGAGCGAGCCCACCAGCATGCCGAAGAGGCCCGCGCCGAACACCGGCGAGAGCGTTTCCTTCGCAATGCCCCACTCGCGGATCACGACCGGCGCCACATATCCCATCGCCTGGACGTCGAACCCGTCCATGACGAGGCATAGCGCGCACAGCGTGACCACGAGCAACTGATACGGCCCGAACCGGCTTTCGTCGATGATGCCGGTGACCTCCACCGCCTTGTTCATGTTGTGTCTCCAATCCTTGTTTTATTGTCTCGATCGCGCTGCGGCGACTAGAGTTCGAGTACCAGCCGCCCGCCTTTCGCGCGCGAGCAGCAGGTCATCATGCGCGATTGCGTGTCGCGTTCGGCGCGCGTGAGCACCACGTCGCGGTGATCGATCTCGCCCGCCAGCACGCGCACCTCGCACGAGCCGCACAAGCCTTCTTCGCAGTCGCTTTGCACGTCGATGTTCGCGCGGCGCAGCGCGTCGAGTACGGTCTGGTCCGCGCCCACGTTCAGCACGAGCCCCGAGTCTTTCAACTCGACTTCGAACGCCTGTTCCTGCGCGGGGTCGAGCTTGCCGCCGGTCGCGGCGAAGTGCTCCACGCGCAGCGCGTCTTCTGGCCACGCCTCGCTGCAGGCTTCGAGCGCTTCGAGCATGCGTGCGGGGCCACAAGCGTACACGCGCGTCTGTTCGTCGACGCGCAGCGCGGCGAAATCGTTACGTGTGCCCTCTTCCGATACGTGCATATGCAGACGTTCGCCATGCAGTTGCGCGAGTTCGTCGGCAAGCGCCATCGTCTTGCGCGAGCGTCCGCTGTAGTGCAATTCATAGTCGATGCCCAGTTCGCGCGCGCGGCGCGCCATGGCGCTCACCGGCGTGATGCCGATGCCGCCGGCAATGAAGATCGCGCGACGCCCTTCCTCGTCGAGCCGGAAATGATTACGCGGGCCGCGAATCTTCAGGCGCATACCGGTGCGCAACGTGTCGTGCACCCAGGCCGAACCGCCGCGGCTGTGCGTTTCGCGCAGCACGGCGATCTCGAATGCACGCGTGTCGGCGGGGTCCGAGCACAGCGAGTACTGGCGCGAGATGCCGGTGTCGCCGCATTCCACGTCGATATGCGCGCCCGGCGCCCAGCGCGGCAGCGCGCCGCCGTCGGGCGCAACGAGCCGCAGGCGGACGATGCCTTCGGCCACGGCGTCCACCCGCTCGACCACCACGGGCCGCGAAAGCGCATGCGCCGAAGGCTCGCCAATGCGCACTGGAACGTGCGCGCCGAGCAGCGCCGCATTCGCGCGTTCGGGGTTCTGCGCGGGGTCCCATTCCACCAGCAGATGCTCAGGACCCCGGAACGACGTGTTGGGTACGTAGGTGAAGCGTTGCTCGGCCAGACGCATGTGCGGCAAGCGGCGCGTGAACTCTTCGAGGAAGATCTGCATCTCCATGCGTGCGAGGTTCTTGCCCATGCACTGATGCGAACCGTAGCCGAACGTGACGTGATCGCTTGCGTTGTCGCGACGAATGTCGAACAGGTCGGCGTCCGCAAAATGGCGTTCGTCGTGATTCGCGGAAGACGTCACGATCAGCAGCTTCGAGCCCGCCGGAATGTCGATGCCGCCAATCTGCACGTCCTTCGTCGCGAGGCGCCGCCAGGCCGCAACCGACCCGTTGTGGCGCAGGCACTCTTCCACGGCGTTCGGAATGAGGCTCGGGTCCTCGCAGATCTCGCGCCACGCGTTCGGGTTCTGCAGCAGCAGCTTCATCGCGTTGGCCGTGGCATTGGCCGTGGTTTCGTGCGCGGCCACGATGCCGGCCATCATCATCGAATGCAGATAGGAGTCCGTGACGACTTCCGGATGGTCCTTCTGCTTGCGAATGCCGTACTGCATCCAGCCCGGGCCGTCCGGGTTCTGGCGCATCTTGTCGAGCACCTTGCCTGCGAACTGCCAGAAGTTGCCCACCGCGTGCGCGACTTCGACCTGCTCTTCGGCGCGCGGTCGGCCCCACGTATTGACCGTGTGCGCAATCGAGTACTTGCGCAGCAGGTCCATGTCCTCTTCGGGCACGCCCAGAAAATGCAGCGCTACGGTGAGCGGCACCTCCCAGAGCATCTCGTCGACGAGATCGGCGCGGCCGGCGTCGATGAAGCGGTCCACGTACTCGCGCGTGAGGCGCCGCACCATGGGTTCATGGTGCTTCAGATGTTCGGGCGTGAACGGCTCCATCAGCACGCGCCGGCGCGGCATGTGCGCAGGCTCGTCTTCGTTCACGAGCGTGCGGTTCATGGCGTAGCCGTACGACGCCAGTACCGCGTTCGCCTCGGGGCCCGTGGGCGTGATCTTTTCGAGCGCGATAGAAGGCGAAAACGTGAGGTTGTCGCGGAAGATCGCCTTGATGTCGGCGTAGCGCGTGACCACCCAGTAGCCAAGCTGCGGGCTGTAGAACACAGGCTCCTGCTCGCGCGCCCAGCGCACGTACTCGGGCGGGTCCTGCTGGTAGCCGTCGCTGAACGGGTCGAATGCCGCGGCGTTGGCGCTGACCGGGCAGCGCGGCGCGGCGTTTCGCGCCTCGCCCGCTGCGTGGGGGAACGGGCAGCGGCCCGCCGACTGGGAAGATGTCTCGCTCATATGCCTCTCCTGCATCCTGCATGAATTACGTTTTGCGTAACTCTAGTACGCATTGCGTAATCGTGAGATAGGGGTTAACGTGCAAGCATGGCAGGCACTGTACTGCGCCTATGCGCCCTAAAATCCCGCGTGAACCCAACCGAACGTCCGTCCCCGCCCAGCATGGAAAGCAGGAAAACCACTCCCCGCCGCCCCGCGGCCAAAGCCGCCGAGGCCGCAGCAGCCACCACGGTGGCGGCCCCAAAAGTCGCGCGAGAAACGAAAGCCGCCGCACCGCGCGAACGCCGCCAGCGCGTGCAGTCCGCGCAAACCGGCATGGCCGTGCTGAAGGGGCTCGCGCGCCTGGGCGGCCGTGCGAGCCTCTCGGGTCTCGCGGCCTGCGTGGAAGAGAGTCCCGCGAAGGTGCATCGGTACCTCGTGAGCCTGATCGAGGAAGGTCTCGTCGCGCAGGACACCGCCACCCAGCAGTATCGGCTCGGCGTCGAGGCGATGATGATCGGCGTGGCCGCCATGCGTCAGGCCGATCCGGTGCGCATTGCGGAGCCTGCGCTCGTGCGCCTGCGCGAGACGCTCGAAGTGACGTCGTTCGTCGCGGTGATGGGCAACAAGGGGCCCACGATCATCCGTTTCGAGGAGCCGGGGCTGCCCGTGACGGTCAACGTGCGGGTGGGGTCGGTGATGTCGCTGCTATGGTCGTCCACGGGCCGCGTCTTCCTCGGCCTGCTCGACGACACGCGCGTGCTCGCGCAAGCCGAAGAAGAACTCGCGCACGCCGACGCTTCGTTGCGTGCGCAACTGAGTGCGAGCGACCCGATCGGCACGCTGCGCCGCGACGTGCAGGCGGCGCGCTGCGCAAGCGTGCGCGATACGAATCTCAAGGGCATCAGCGCCGTTTCGGCGCCGCTCTTCGATCACACCGGCAAGCTGTGCGGCGCGCTCACGGTGCTGGGCGCCACGGGCGGCTTCGACGCGACGCCCGAGGGGCCGAACGGGCGCGCCGTGCGCCGCGAGGCCCAGGCTGTGAGCGCCCTGCTCGGCTATGTGGCGCGCGGCGCTTAACGTCCACCGTCGTCGAGTCGTTTTTGGTTTTTTGCCGCTATGGGGCTTGGGAGCGCTTGCGGCTTTGGGTACCCTGCCGATCCGGAAAGCCAGGGCGGCGTAAGGCTACGAATGCGCTGTGACGCTTACGTGAAAAAGAGGGGCTTTACGATCGGACGCTCGAAAATGGCTGCAATGAACCATGCTTGGCGCACACAACTAGCTCGTCCGCAGGGAGCGGCACCGCTATCGCGATTCCCGGCCTGCCGCGGTTCAACCGGCTATCATGTGAATTCAACGTAGATGGAACGAATCAATCACATGGCTTCCCCACAGGAAAACGTCAGCATGGCGGTGTTCTGCGACTTCGAGAACGTCGCGCTCGGCGTGCGCGACGCGAAGATCGACCGCTTCGATATCCAGCCCGTGCTGGAGCGGCTCTTGCTCAAGGGCAGCATCGTCGTGAAGAAGGCTTATTGCGACTGGGAGCGCTACAAGGGCTTCAAGGCCGCGATGCACGAGGCGAGCTTCGAACTGATCGAAATTCCGCACGTGCGCCAGTCGGGCAAGAATTCGGCCGATATCCGCCTCGTCGTGGACGCGCTCGATCTCTGCTATACGAAGTCGCACGTGGACACCTTCGTGATCGTGAGCGGCGACTCCGACTTTTCGCCACTCGTCTCGAAGCTGCGCGAAAACGCCAAGAAGGTGATCGGCGTGGGCGTGAAGCACTCCACCTCCGACCTGCTCGTCGCCAACTGCGACGAGTTCATCTTCTACGACGACCTGGTGCGCGACCTCGTGCGCGATCAGCAGACTCGCGGCAAAGGCAAGCACAAGGACGGCGGCGACGCGAAACGCCAGGGCGGCGAAGAACGCCAGCCGAAGCAGGACGGCGAAGAGCGCAAGTCGAAGGCCGTTACCTTTGCGATCGAAACGCTCGACGCGCTCGTGCTCGAGCGCGGCGAAAGCGGCAAGATCTGGGCCTCGGTGCTCAAGAGCGCCATCAAGCGCCGCCGGCCCGACTTCAACGAAACGCGCTACGGCTTTCGCGCATTCGGCAATCTGCTCGAAGAGGCGCAGTCGCGCGGCCTGCTTGAAGTGGGCCGCGACGACAAGTCGGGCACCTGGGTGTCGCGGCTGAACCCGCCGCCCCTCCCGGCGCCCGCCGCCAGCGTGCCGGCGCCGGAAAGCCCGGCGCCGCGCACCGAGGAGCCGCGCGGCAGGCGCAAAGGCCGTCGCAATGGCCGCGGCGGCGGTGCGGCGGACGCGCGCGAAGCCGCGGTCGAGCAACCGGTCGAGACACAAGGCGAGATTCCGTTCGAGCCGGTCCAAGCGCATGCAGCGCACGGCCACGAAGCCGCGCCGCCCTTCTTCGCCGAGCCATTCGACGCGAACGAGCGTGACCACGCGCCGCAAGCGGCACACGACGCGCCCGTGACGCCCGAACCGGCGGCCGATTTCGAAACCGTCGAGACCGCCGCGCCCGCCCCCGCGCGAGCGCGCAAGACGGCTGCGCGCAAGAGCCCCGCGCGCAAGAAGACGTCGAAGAAAGCCGCCGAACCGGCGCCGAGCGCCGCGGACGAACCAGCGAGCGCTGCCGCTACGCCGGCCGAGCCCGCCGCCAGGAAAGCGCCCGCGCGTGCACGCCGCACACGCAGCAAGGCCGCCGCGGAAGAAAACTGAAAATAGGCTGAATATCGCACCGCGCACGCCGCTCGAGACGGGCGGCGCGCGGCGCACCCATCATTCGCCGAACGGATTCGCGGGCCGCTTGCCCTTGGCCGGCGGCGATTCGTCGCTCGCGGGCGTGGCACTTCCAAAAGGATCCTGCTTGCCCGACGGCTTCGCGTCGCCAAACGGGTTCGCAGCCGAAGCGGGCTTCGCCCCGCCAAACGGATTCTGCGCGGCAGCGCGCTTCGCCCCGCCGAACGGATCGCGCGCGTCGGGCGTCTCGCCGGCGTCGTCCTCTACAGCTTCGTCCTGTGTCTCAGTGAGGTTGTACTCGGAGCGCATCTGCTCCAGCACGCGCGCCACGCTCGCCTCGAAGCCTGCCGCGTTGTGAAAGTGCTGCATCGTCCAGTTGCAGCCGCTGCGATCGGGCGCTTGAAGTTGCGGACGCGGCACGCCGATCTTCACGCCGTCTTCGACCACCTCCTGCAGCCTGTGGATGCGCCGGTGCACTTCCTCTTGCAGCCGCGAAGCATTGAGCGTCTTGCGCAACATTGCGAATCTCCTTTCCTGTACGCATCGAGTCGCGCGAGTCTAGCGCAATGGCTCGCTCGCGTCGCTACGTAGCGGGCGCATTCATGTGCGCGAGCGCGTCGCGCATCGAATCGCTCGGCACCACGAGCTGTCCCGTAAACGGCGTATCGAGGTCGGCGATCACGAAGACCGCCGACGAAATGGACACCGCGCCCAGTACGATCAGCACGATCGCGAGCGCGTTATGCGGCGCGACGAGGCCAAAGCTCAGAAAGATCAGCACCAGCCAGAGCGCCAGCATCGTGAAGAACGGCCGCGAAATCGAGCCATGCGCCTCTTCGATGAGACGCCAGCGCGTATCGGTCACGCGGTCGAACATCTGCGCGAGCGGGCTCACGAGCGCCTGGTGGTAGGCGTCGTGCGGCACGAGCGTGTCGATTTCGTGCCCCACCGAATCGAGCAGCGCGCCGAGCTGCCGGCTCTCGAGTTCGTCGTTGCCAACGCCTGGATCATGCGGATAGTAGTTGCCCGGCGGCGGCTTTTCCTGCTCCCAGGTCGAGGCGATGGCGCTTGCCGTATAGGCGCGCAGCAAGGTGCGCGCCGTTGCCGCGTCGGGACCGTAATCGCGCAGGCGTTGATCGAGCTGAATCAGGTCGGCGGCGTAGGTGCGCATGTCGTTGGTCGCCGTATCGAAACTCGATTTCGCCGACGCGGTGAGCAAGCTCAGCACGAGCGCCGCAAACGTCACCAGCATGCCGATCACGAGTTGCACGAGCTGCACGGTTTCATGCTTGCGATGCTCCTCGGGCAACAACGGCCGCAGCAGGACGCCCAGGCCCGTGCCTCCGAGCAGCAGCACGAATACGAGCACGGCCTGCTGCACTTCGGTCATGGCGACGCCCTCCGCTCCTCGGCGGAGGCGTTTTCCACCGGCGCGGCCGCATCGCCGGGCGCCGCTTCGGGTGCTTCCGATGCAGCGGGCTCCGTGTGCGCATTGGCGCCGTTCAATGCGTCGATGCGCGTATGAACCGCCTTAGCCTTCGCTTCAGCCTCGCCCGGCACCAGATCCGGGTGCGCCCGCGGCACCGCGAGCTTCCACGCGACGTCCAGTTCGCGCCGGATCGAATCGTAGATCTCTTTCGAAATGGAACGGTCTTCGTACATGGCCTGCACGCGCTCGCGCCCTTCGCGCAGCGCGTAGAGCAGCAGCATGCGCCGCTCGAGCACGTCGGCCGCGTGACCGAAACACTGGCGCACGTCCTCAAGCCCATGTTCAGCCTTCTCGATGCGCGTCTTCAAGATTGTCTTGAGCAGCGCCGCGAGACGCTCGCCTAGCAGCGGCGTGAGGCTTTGGTCGTTGAATACGATCAGCTGATGCAGCACCACCCGGCGACACATCAGGAGTTCGAAGCGATCGGCGAGTGCGTCGACATACGGCTGCTGCAAGCGCAGCCAGCGATAGAGCAAGCGCGCGATGCGCATGCCCGCCGTATCCGCGAGAATTTTCGCCGCGGCGCGCTGATAGCCGAGGCGCCCGCCCGCGCGCGCCTCTTCGATCATGGCGTCGGTGTTGCGCATCATCGCGTCGAGATTGCGGATCGTGATGATGCCGCTGCCGTACTGCGGAATCAGGTCGCGCTCCTTCGCCGCGAGCGTGACGAGGCCGATGACGAGACGCTCGCGGTCAGAGAGCGCGGCTTCGATATCGTACCCTGTGGCGCCGATATAGACGCTCTGCCGGAACGTGTGACAGGCCTCGTCGGCGATCGCATCGGGAATGTGAAAGGTGCGCGCCGCCATATGCACGCGCTCGGATACGCCAATCGACGAAAGCTGCACCGCCTTGCTTTGCAACGCCTGCTCCTGCGGCGAGAGCAGATCGAGATGCAGCCGGCGGATCAGCAGCTTGAGCGACGTGCCGTTCACGATCAGGCTCACGAGCACGAAGCCCGTCGCGAGAATCGCGACGAAACGGCGTGTGGAATCGGGCAGCGCCGTGTCCTGCGCGAGGCCGAGCGCGAGCACGAGCGTCACCGCACCGCGCAACCCGCCCCAGGCAATCACGAGCTTGTAGGCGGCGCTCACCGGCTCGGTGAGCCGCACGCGGCTCAGGAGCGGAAGCATGCCGAACACCACGACCACGCGCGCGACGAACGCCGCCACCACCACCACCGCGAGCGCGACGAGATCGATCCACTGCGCGTTTCGCAGCGTGGCTGGAATTTGCATGGCCGCGAGCAGAAAGATCGCCGCGCCCGCCATGGCCGCGATCTGTTCCCAGATCAGTTGCAGATGTTTCCAGTTCACAGGCGACAGGCGCGTGCTCCCCAGGCCGCTAATGACGAGCCCGGCCGCGACCACAGCCACCACGCCCGAGACGTGCAACATCTGGTCGGCGAGAAGATAAAGCGGATACGGCAGCGCGAAACTGAGCGAGATCTCGGCCTTGCCCTCCCCGCCCAGCAACGGCAAGAGCCACGCGAACAGGCGCCCGGCCAGCGCCCCGACCAGCAGGCCGCCGCCAAGCGCGATACCGAGTGCACGCAGCGCGGCCGTGGCCGACACATTGGCGGCGTCGCCCGTGATCGCGGCGATCAGCACGCCGGCAATGGCAATGGCGGCCGCATCGTTGAGCAGGCTCTCGCCTTCCACGAGGCGCACGAGCCGCTCCGGCGCGCCCACTTCGCGGAACACGGCCAGCACGGCGGAGGGGTCGGTGGTCGCGATCATCGCGCCGAGCAGGAGGCCGTCGGCGAGCGGACCGAGACCCGTGAGCCGGACCGCGCCGCCCACCACGCCGGTCGCGACGAACACGGCCACCACGGCGAGCAGCAAAATGGGCGCCGCGTCGCCGAGCATCTCGCGCACGTTCACGCTGAGCGCGGCCTGGAATAGCAGCGGCGGCAGGAAGATCCACAAGTACGCCTCGGGCGGCAGCCGCGGCGCGAGCGCAGGTATCACGAAGTTGGCAGAGAGCGCGGGCCAGGCCTCGCCGCTCACGAGATAGATGCCGCCGAGCGTGAAACCCCACGCCGCCAGCAAGACCGATTCGGAAATCGACCAGCGCAGGCTCACTGCCTGAACGAGCGCGATGCTCGCCAGCAGAAAGCCGCTCAGGAGAAGGACGTGGATGACCATGGCGTGCAACCGTCACGGCGCCGGCAGCCACACCACCGTCAACGACCTCACGCCTTGCGCCCCCTGGATCAGCACGCCTTCGATATCGGCCGTCGCGGACGGCCCCGTGACGAGCGCCGCGTAGCGCGCGCCGCGAAAATCGTCGCGCCGGTACGCGTCCTGCAAGCCCGCCACCAGCTTCGCCGGATCGAGCAGCACCACGAGATGCTGCACGAGATAGCCAAGCGCGTTCACCACGTACTCGCGCTCGCTCAGCCACAGCGAACCCGTTTCCGCGACGCCGAAACGCGCGCGCACCACCCCCACGTCGACGTCCTGGAGCGACGCCGGCTGCGTGGCGGCGCTGATCTCGCGCGTGCCCTGCACCTCCGGCGTGGCCGACGCGATGCGCGCCTCGCTGCCAAAGCGGCGCAGGATCATGGCGCGCACCTCGGCCGCGCTCTGCACCTGGGTCTCGCTGCCGCCCATCAGTTTGAGCGCAGCGCAAAAGCGCTCGCGCAAGTCGCCAGGAGGGGCGGCGAACAACGGCACCTCGGGCAACGGTTCGTGCGCGGGTTGCGCGGCGCGCACGCGCGCGAGAAATGCCTCACGATCCGCCATCGCCGCCTCCCTTGCGGTTTTTCCGGTACCACGCATGGAACGTGGTGCGCGGCACGTGTGGCAGATCGCGCTGTTTGCCCCAGATATTGAGCGGGTTGTAGAGCATGAAATTGGGCAAGCGGCGCAACGCGCCTTCGAGCGACTTCATCGCGCCACGATAAAGCGTCGGACTGCCGAGCAACCGGCCGGCCATCTTCAGCACCTCCTGCTTCACGAACGGCACTTCGTGCTGCGCCGCGATGACTTGCCGCCACTGGTAGATCTGCTCGTGAATATTGATCTTCACCGGGCACACATTCGTGCAGCTGCCGTTGAGCGTAGACGCGAACGGCAATGCGCTGAAGCGCTTGAGATCGAAGGTCGGATTGATGATCGCGCCGATCGGCCCCGCATAGGTGCTGCCGTACGAGAGACCGCCGCTGCGCCGGTACACGGGACATGTATTCATGCACGCGCCGCAGCGAATGCACTTGAGCGAGTACCAGAACTCGGGCATGGCGAGCCGCTCGGTACGGCCGTTGTCGACGAGCACGAAGTGCATTTCGGCGCCGGGCCGCGGCGCGCGAAAATGCGAGGTGTATTGCGTGATGGGCGAGCCGAGCGCACTGCGCGAGAGCATGCGCACGAATACGCCGAGATCGGAAAGGCGGGGAATCAGCTTCTCGATGCCCATCGAGACGATATGCAACGGCGGCACGTTGGCGGAAAGGTCCGCGTTGCCCTCATTGGTGCAGACCACCACCGTCCCCGTTTCTGCCACTGCGAAATTGCAGCCGGTCATGCCCGCCGTTTTCTCGCGCACGAACCACGGCCGCGTATTCATGCGCTGGCTTTCCGCCAGGTAGTGAATGTCGTTGTTGTGCGGGTCCGTGCCGATGGTGCGGCCGAACACTTCGGCCACGTCGTCGCGCAGCTTGTGCACGGCGGGCACGACGATATGGCTGGGCGGCTGCTTGTCGAGTTGCTGGATGCGCTCGCCCAGGTCGGTCTCCATCACCGAGATGCCGCGCGACTCCAGATACGGGCGCATCTCGCACTCGTCGGTGAGCATGGACTTGCTCTTCACGAGCGCGGTCATGCCGCGCTCGCTCAGAATGCGATACACGATTTCGTTGTGCTCCTCGGCCGTATCCGCAAAGTGGACCTGTACGCCATTGGCCTGCGCCGTGCGAGTGAAATGGTCGAGGTAGTCGGCAAGATGCGAGAGCGTATGCGCCTTGATTTGCGAGGCGAGCGTGCGCAGCATTTCCCATTCGGGAATGGCGTGAGCCTGCGCGTCGCGCTTCGAGCGCAAGTCCCACAGACGTTTGTCGTGAAAGGCCACATGCTCGGGCCGCGAGAGAAACGCGCCGGCGAGCTTTGCATGTTCGACTCGCTTCATTCGCGCGCTCCGTTGAGCACCTGGGCAATATGAATGAAGCGGATGTCCGCGCTCATGCGTTCGGCGCAGCCCTGCTGGTGCATGAGGCAGGACATGTCGGCGGAAACGATGTATTGCGCGCCCGCGCTTACGTGATCGACCACCTTGTCCTGGCCCATGCGCACCGACACCGCTTCTTCGGTTACGGCGAACGTGCCGCCAAAACCACAGCATTCGTCGGGGCGCGCCGGCTTCACGAACTCGATGCCCTTCACATGTTCGAGCAGCGCGAGCGGCTTCGAGAACACCGGGCCTGCGATTTCGGAAACGGACGCTTCCTTCAAATGGCGCAGCGCGCTGCAGCTATTGTGCAAACCTACGCGCCAGGGAAATTCGGCCCAGGGAAATTCGCGCGCGCCCAGCACGTCGTGCAGAAACTCGACGAGTTCATACGTGCTCTCGCGCACCTTGCGCACTGCTTCGGTCTGCTCGATCGCGGTGAAGTGGTCGCGCACGTGATTCACGCAGCTCGCCGAAGGCCCGACGATATAGTCGTAGCCCGCGAAGGCGCGGGCAAATACCCGCTCCGCGCCGGCTGCCTCGGCCTGCGCGCCGCTGTTGGCCATGGGCTGCCCACAGCAGGTTTGATCTAGCGGATAGTCGACCTCGCAGCCGAAGCGCTCGAGCAATTCCAGTGTGGCGATGGCCACCTCGGGGTAGAACGCGTCGATGAAGCAAGGGACAAACAAGGCAACTTTCATGTGCGGGCTCACACGAAAAGCGGACCCGAACATTCTACTGCCGAACGGCGCGGGCGGCTTGCGAAGCGTGCACGCGCCCGGAGTTGCCGCGGCGCATCATGCTGCGCCGCGGTTCCTCGCTTAGAAGTTGTGGCGAATGCCCGCGATCACGGCGAGCTGCTTGTCGGTGTCCGAATTCACGAGATTCGGGATCTGCGCCAGGTTCTGCGTCGCGCCGCTCATGGCGTCGATCCCAAGCCCTGCACCCGACGACTTCTGCCCGATCGCCACGGCATAAACCGCCGTACGCTTGGACAGGCTGTACACCGCGCCGAGGTTGATCTGATGCAGCCGCGTGGACGATCCGCCGTCCGGATGCGCATCGTTGAAGATATAAGCGAAGCCGAACTGCAGCGCGGGCGAGTATTGCCACGTCGTGTTCAACTCGGCAATGTCGAACGAGATGTCCGCGCCTTGTGGTCGCGCCGCGTCCGCGAAATAGAGACTCTGCGACAAACGCGTGTGCGTATAGCTGAGCGCCACGCTGATCTTGTCGAACGCGTACGAGCCGCCTGCGCCAAAAATGCTGATGCGTTGCGCGTTTTGTAGTTCGCAGTACGATGCATTGGGATTGCTGCAGCTAAAGTCACCGATATAACCGCTCTCGCCGCCGAGCGCTGCCTGCAGCGGATTGCGCAATTCGAGGTAACCGGCAGAAAGAGAAAGCGGCCCGTTGGCGTAATTTGCAGCCAGCGACCAGCCACGGTTTTGCGAGAAATTCCCCGCCACGCCGCCAAAACTGAACAGGCCTCCAAGTGTGAAGCCGCCGAAACTCGGGCTCACATATTTGATCGAGTTATTGAAGTTGAACGCTTCGTTGAGATTGTCCACGTCCCCGAAGTGCGAACCATAGAGCGTTGCCCAGTTGTTGCTCGACACGTAGGCGCCCAGGTCGTCGGAAAACGGATCGTACTGACGGCCAAGCGTGAGCGTGCCGTAGCGGTTGTTTGCGACCCCTACCCAGGCATTGCGGTTGAAGAGTGTGCCGCCCTGCAGCAGTGCACCGTTTTGCGAAAAGAAGCTGTTTTCCAGTGTGAAATTGACGCTCGTGCCGCCACCGATCTCTTCGCTGCCCGTGAGACCCCAGCGCGACGGCACGAGGTTGCCGCCGCCCAGTTGCCAGTTTGCGTGGCCGCTCGTGCTGCCGTCTGCGTGCGTGGTCTGCTGGTTGGTCGAATAAACGAGGCCCGCGTCCACCGTGCCGTAAAGCGTGACTGAAGATTGCGCGTGCGCGCCAATCGCGAAGGCGCAGGAAGCCAGCGCCAGCGCCGTGCGCTTGACGGTATTTGCCATGTCGTTGTCTTTTCGAAGAGGAGGTAGGCCACGCCCTTGCATGCATGGACGCGCGCGACCGGAGCGCGGCGCGTCTGGCGCGCCGCTCTTGTCTGGAACTACGGGAAACGCAGGAAACTGCGTGAATCGAACGCTTCGCGCGAAGCGCGCCGCGGTGCTATTGACCGAATCGCGCGTAGATGTCCGGGCGCGAGCGCTTGAGGATGATCGCAATCGCCACGCCGACCAGTGCGGCCGCGAGCACGATCCAGGGGAACGCGCGCACGACAGGGCTATCGGAGCCGGCGAGCGCGTCGAGGTTGCCGATCAGCACGATGCCGATGGAGAGCAGACCGCAGCCGCCGAGCACAGGCGCGAGGAACGCGTGCCAGAGGCGCGTGTCCTTTTTCGTGGCGCGGAAAAATGCCGCCACCGAGAAGCTCGTGACCGCCTGCAGCATGACGATGCCGATGGTGCCGAGCGCCGAACCCCAGCTGAACACGATATTGAACGGATCGCTGCCCGCGACTACGAAAAGACCCACCGGCACCGCAACCGAAAGCGTCTGCAGATAGCTCGCGAGATACGGCGAACCATACTTCGGATGCAGACGATCGAGCACGGCCGGAAGAATCCCTTCACCCGAAAGTGCGTGGATGTAACGCACGATCGTGTTGTGGAACGACAGCAGGCTCGCGAAGATGCTGGAAAGCAGCAGGAAGCTCATCGTCGTGGTCATCGCGCCGCCCAGGTACTGCGTCGACTGGATGAACCAGAAGTCGCCCGGCTGCTTCGTCGCCACGTCCGTCACGTTGCTGATGCCGTAGGCGCAAACGATGGCCCACGTGACAAACGCGAAGAACACGAGAATCAGCGTGACGGAAACATAGGTGGCTCGCGGCACCGTGACCTTCGGGTCGCGGCACTCCTTGCCGTAGATCGCCGTGGCCTCGAAGCCGATGAACGACGCGAGCGCGAACATCACCGCAATGCCGAGATGGCCGCTGAATACGTGGCGCGGCGAGAACGGCGCAAGCGTGAGGCCGTCCGGTCCGCCATGATGAATGACGATCGCGAGGCTCAGCAGCAGCAGGATGCCGAGTTCGAGACACATGAGCACGCCGAGCAGACGGCTATTCAGGTCGATGCCGCGAATGCCGGTGAACTGCACGACGACGAGGCACGCGAACGAATACGCGTACCACGGCAGCGAACTATGCATCAATGGCCCAAGCACCACTGTGCAGAAAAAGCCGAACAGGCCGTACAGCGCAATCTGGATGCTCGTGTACGAGAGCAGCGCGACGAGCGCGCCGGCCATGCCGACGGGACGCCCGAAACCTGCCGTGATGTAGGCGTAGAACGCGCCGGCGCGCACGATGTGCCGGCTCATCGAAGCGAAGCCCACGCTGAACACGAGCAGCACGACGCCCGCAATCACGAATGCGCCGGGAATGCCCGCGCCGTTGCCAAGGCTGATGGCCGGCGGCACCGCGCCGAGCATGCCGGTGAGCGGCGCCGCTGCGGAAATGACGAGAAAGACGATCTGCCAAAGCCCGAGCAGGCTGCGTTGTGAGTCCACTGCCGCGTCGTCTCCAACGAGGTGAGCGGGAGAATACGGTTCGTTCATCGTTGCCTCTGCTGGTGTCTGTTCTGGGTTCGCCGTACGACACGATGAAGAACCGCGTGCCTCTGGCGCTCGACGAATCGAATTTCCCGATTCGGATTGAGCGCATGGTAGGCAGCTAATAAATTCGCCGACTTGGCGCAACGCGCCAAATACTCGATAAAGTGCGCCAGGGCTGGAGCGGGTTTTCACTTAACCGCCGAGAAGCGGTCGAGATTACCTTCGGCATCCTGATCAATGCCGCGAACTGGAAATTCGTACTTTATTCAGTCCACATACTTACCGACAGCCATCATTTAGCTTTCACTGCTTGCCAGTTGCGCGTTGCGCGCCATAGCACGGTGGCGTCGGCATACCCCACCGCGCGGGCCACAGCAGCGTTGGTCATGCCCTCCTGCTCGCGCAGCACCGCCACGCTGCGTTCGCGCTCCTCGCGAATGATCTGGCGCACGGAAGTGCCGGCGTCGGCGAGATGCCGCTGCAAGGAGCGGTCCGAAAGCCCGAGGTCCTTCGCGATGTCGCCGACCACGAGCTTCTCGCGCGCAAGCCGCCGCGTCACGAGATCGCGCACCTGGTCCACGAGCGTATGCGGGATCGTGTCGCGCGAAATGAGGTCGGTGGCGTGGCGCTCCATCATGCGCGCCATCTGCACGTCGGCGCTTTTGAGCGGCGTGTCGAGATCGTGCGGGTGCACGACCACGCCGTTTGCCGGCTGCTGGAAGCGCACCGGCACGCGGAAGAGCCGCATATACGGCTTGAGGTCCTCGGGCGCCGCGTGCTCGAAATGAATCTCACACGGCGTCCACGCCGCGCCCCGCACCTGACGAATCATGTGGCACATCGCCGACACGCTGTATTCGGCGTCTTGCCGGCGCGGCCAGATCTGCGTATGTGCAATGCGGTAGCTCCACATCGGCCATGCGTTGTCGGTCACGAGGTCGACGGCCGTTGCGCTCTGCCACGAGCCAAGCGTATCGGTGAACTTACGGATTGCGGCGCCGAGCGTGGGCGACGACATGAACACGAGGCCAGCTGGCCCCAGTTCCGTGAGCTGCAATTCGGCGCCTAAGCGCAGACCGAGAAACGGTTCGTCGAGCACCTGCGCCGCGCGTTCGAATGCGCCCACATAACGCCCCAGCGCCACGATTTCATAGGGATTGGAAAGCTGCCGGCGGCTCAAGCCGAACTCGGCCAGCAATGCATCGCAGTCCGCACCAGCGGCGTCGAGCGCACGCACGATGGGACCCATCACGGCGCCACGAATCATGGGGAAACCGCTATTGACAGGCACTCTTTTCATGTCTCGCTCCATTAGGGCCTGTATGCGCCGACGGCTTGAACCATCGTTCGTCTCTGGCGCACTCTATCGCCCCTTTGGCGCGTTTTGCAAGCGCGAAAAAAATACGGCGTTTCTACGATTGACCCATCGACAAGGCACGAGACGAATGCGAATTCCTCATACCGCCCCCTGCCCTGTTGCGCCCAACGTCATCCTTACGAAATGCTTATGAACATGAAACCGAACGCGCATCCGCTCGACCCATTGAGCCTCGCCGAAATGCAGCTTGCCTGTGACATCGTGAAAGCCGCCGAGCAGCTCGATGAATATGGGCGCTTTCCCGTTACCGAACTGCATGAACCGCCCAAGGCGGAAGTGCTCGCCTACAAACCCGGCGAGTACTATTCGCGCCGCGCCTTTGTCATCGCGATCGACCGCACGCGCAGCCAGACGCTCGAATTCGTCGTGGACCTGCGCGAGAAAAAAGTGGAATCGCGCAGGGCGCTCGCACTGCAAAGCGCGCCCTATGGCCAGCCGCCCGTGATGATCGAAGACTTCATGAATGCGGAGCGCATCGTGAAGGAAGACACTGCGTGGCGCGCGGCCGTCAAGAAGCGCGGCCTCACCGACGACGATCTCGAGCGTGTGCAAGTCGATCCGTTCTCCGCAGGCGCCTTCGACCGCCCTAACGAAAACGGTCGCCGCCTCGTGCGCTGCGTGAGCTACTACCGCGAGTCGTTGACCGACAATGGCTATGCGCACCCCATCGAAGGCGTCGTCGCCGTGGTGGACCTGCTGGCGCACAAGGTGATCGAGCTGATCGACGACGGCCGTATCATCCCCATCCCGCGCGCCAAGCACAACTACGACACGCCGAGCCTCGGCGAGCCGCGCACCACCGTCAAGCCGCTCTCCATCAGCCAGCCCGAAGGGCCGAGCTTTACGATAGACGGCTGGCAGGTTAGTTGGCAGAACTGGAAATTCCGCGTGGGCTTCACGCCGCGTGAAGGGCTCGTGCTGCACCAGATCACCTGGGACGACGGCAAGAGCGCGCCGCGCCCGATCGTGTACCGCGCGAGCGTGACCGAGATGTGCGTGCCCTACTCGGACCCCACCACGAACCACTACTGGAAAAGCGCGTTCGACGCGGGTGAATACGGACTCGGCAAGCTCGCGAACCAGCTCGAACTGGGCTGCGATTGCCTTGGCACGATCCGCTATTTCGACATTCCTTCCGCCGACGATTTCGGCAACGGCTTCACCATGAAGAACGCCGTGTGCCTGCACGAAGAAGATTACGGCACGCTCTGGAAGCACTACGAATTCCGCACCGGCGTGTTCGAGATGCGCCGCTCGCGCCGCCTCGTCATCTCGTTCTTCGCGACCGTGGGCAACTACGACTACGGCTTTTACTGGTACTTCTATCAGGACGGCACGATCCAGCTCGAATGCAAGCTCACGGGCATCATCCAGACTTCGGCGGTGGCAGACGGCGACACGTACCCGTGGGGCGGCATGGTCACGGAAAACCTGGGCGGCCCGACGCATCAGCACTTCTTCAACGCGCGCCTGCACATGATGGTGGATGGCGAGAAGAACTCCGTGACCGAGCACGAATTCGTGCCGCGTGCGATGGGCGCGGAGAATCCGTACGGCAACGTGTTCGATACGACCAAACGCGTGCTCAAGACCGAGCAGGAAGCGGCGCGCAACGCCAACGGTCAGACCGGGCGCTTCTGGAAAGTCGTGAATCCGAACGTGAAAAACCGCGTGGGCGCGAATCCGGGCTACAAGCTCATCGTCAACGACTCGCCGCTCATGCTCGCCGATCCCAACTCGAAGGTGCGCCAGCGCGGCGGTTTCGCCACGCGCCATGTGTGGGTCACGCCGTACGACACGACGCAGCGCTACGCGAGCGGCGATTACCCGAACCAGCACGCGGGCGGCGACGGCCTGCCGCGCTATATCGAGGCGAACCGCAACGTGGAGAACGAGGACATCGTGCTGTGGCACAGCTTCGGCCACACGCACGTGTGCAAGCCCGAGGATTTCCCCGTGATGCCGGTGGAGTATGCGGGCTTCATGCTCAAGCCCAATAACTTCTTCTACGGCAATGCGGCGATGGACCTGCCGGGCGGGCGCGATCCGCACAGCGTGCAGGACGGCGCACCTGCGCCCGAAGCGAAATCGTGCTGCCACAGCAAGCAGTGAGCACGCAATGATGCCGCGCGAGCGCCGCCTTGCTGTGATGCACGTGGCACGGCTCTTGTGCCTCTGGGCGGCGATCACAGGCGGCGCAAGCGCGCTTGCCGCAGGCATCATGAGCGCGGCGATGCAGGCCGGCGCATCGTTCGCCACATTCGCCGCAAGCGCAACTGCCTTGCTTTCGATGGCGCTGCTGCCCGGCGTGCTGGCACGCTGCTTCGTTACGCTCGCCACCGTACCGGTCGCGAGCGCACTCGCACTCACGATGGCGGCAATGGGCGAAGGCGCGCGTGCCGGCGCGACGGGGGCACAGACGCCGCTCATACTGGGCGGCGCCGCCCTGATCGCCGCAGCGTGCCTGCACTTGCGGCGTACAGGTGAGAACGCCGCAAGCTCGACGCATAGGCACGCAACGACGCCAGCGTGGCGCAACGGCATGCTGCTCGTTGCACCCGCGCTGCTTGCCGGGCTTTCGAGCGGTGTGCTCGCGCGCTTCCAGTTCTTCGCGCTGTGCGGCGGCGCTGCGGTTTCCGTCACACAGGTCGCGATCTCGCTCGCCGTGGTGGGCGTCGCAGGCTGGCTCGCCGAGCGCGTCGATTACCGGCGCGCGCTGCTAGCGCTCTTCGTATTGCGCGGCGCGTTGCTCACCGCGCCCACGATAGATTCGCTTGCACCGTGGGCCGCGCTCGCTGCGCCCGCTTTCGCCGTGCTCGACTATCTGACGCTCCCCACGCTCATGCGCGGCGGGCGAGCGACCCGCGCATCGGGTGCCGGCTGCCCGGGCCTCGCCCACCATGCCGGCATGCTGGCAGGCGCGGCGCTCGCCACCACGTCATGGGGCTTTGGACAAGGGTTCTACGTGCTGTTTCTCGTTGGGGGCGCGCTCAATCTTGCATGCGCATACGCATTCGCGGCCCCGCGCCGATTCCGCACGCGTACCCCCTACTCCGCTTCAGCCGCACTCGCGGCGGGCAGCACGATCGACTTACGCTGAAACCACCACCCAAATACATTCGCATTACTACCTAAACCAGGAGACGGTATGGACCGCCAGGACTTCACGCACACGATCCGCACGCAGATGTTCGTTGACGGACGTTTTAGCGAAAGCGGCAACGGCCGCACGTTCGCCGTATTCAATCCCGCCACCGGCGCCGAGATCGCGCAGGTGCCCGACGCGAGCGACGCCGACATCGACGCTGCCGTCACGGCCGCGCGCCGCGCTTTCGAAGCCGATACGTGGCGAAGCATGCCGCCGGCCGCGCGCGAGCGCCTGCTGCTCAAGCTCGCCGATCTCGTGGAGCAGCACGGCGACGAACTCGCGGCGCTCGAAACGCTCAATCAGGGCAAGCTGCTGGGCTTTTCGAAGATGCTCGAAGTAGGCGGCAGCGTGCAATGGCTGCGCTATATGGCAGGCTGGGCGACCAAGATCGAGGGCAGCACCGTGGATCTCTCGCTCGCGTTCCCGCCCGGCGTGCGCTACAACGCCTCCACGCGGCGCGTGCCCGCAGGCGTGGTCGCCGCGATCGTGCCGTGGAATTTCCCGCTGCTGATGGCGGTCTGGAAGATCGCGCCTGCTCTCGCCTGCGGCTGCACCGTGGTGCTCAAGCCCGCCGAGGAAACACCGCTCACGGCCATACGTCTCGCCGAACTTGCACACGAAGCCGGCTTTCCGCCGGGCGTATTCAACGTCGTCACGGGCCAGGGCGAAACGGCAGGCGCGGCGCTGGTGCGCCATGCGCAGGTGGACAAGGTCACCTTCACGGGCTCGACCGAAGTGGGGCGCATCATCGGCAAGCAATGCGCAAGCGACCTCAAACGCGTGTCGCTGGAACTGGGCGGCAAGAGCCCCGTGATCGTGCTCGACGACTGCGATCCGCAGCGGGCGATCGAAGGCGCGGCCGGCGCGATCTTCTTCAATCACGGCCAGGTGTGTACGGCTGGCTCGCGCCTGTATCTGCCGCGCGCGCGTTACGAGCAGATCGTCGATGGCATCGCACACGTTGCGCGCGCAACGGTACTCGGCTCGGGCTTCGACGCGGCCACGCAGATGGGCCCGCTCGTTTCGGCGCGCCATCGCGCCAAGGTTGCGGGAATGATCGCGCAGGGACGCGCCGAAGGCGGCGACATCGTGGCGGGCGGCGGCGATGGCAATCGTCCCGGCTACTTCATCGAGCCCACCGTGATCTCGAACGCGGCGAACAAGCCGCTTACCGTCGTGCGCGAAGAAGTGTTCGGGCCGGTGCTCGTCGCCATGCCGTACGACGATGTCGAGGAAGCCATCGCGGCGGCGAATGCTTCCGAGTACGGTCTTGGCGCCAGCGTCTGGACCAACCAGCTCGACCAGGCTTTGCGTGTGGTGGATGGCGTTCAGGCAGGCACGGTATGGGTGAACACGCACAACATGGTCGATCCGGCGCTGCCCTTCGGCGGCTTCAAGGCCTCGGGCATTGGCCGCGAGCATGGCCGCGCGATCATCGACGCGTACACGGAGACGAAATCCGTCTGCATCGCCTATTGAGCGCCGCCGTGCATTGTTAATCGAAATGGAATGATGAAACCCGGCGGCAAGCAATGATCGCCGCCGCGGTTTCATTCATGATCGAGCCCGTCCACATCACTCACGAGAAGGGTTCCGATCATGAACGCATCCGCGAACGCGAGCGGCGTCGCCATCGTCACGGGCGCCTCGCGCGGCATAGGCGCCGCCATTGCCGAACGCCTCGCACGCGACGGTTACGCCGTCGTCATCAACTACGCCTCGCGCAGCGCCGAAGCCGAAGCGCTGGTCGCGAAAATCGCGGCGCAAGGCGGTCGCGCCATCGCTGTGCAAGCGAACATCGCGAAGGCCGACGAAGTGCGGCGGCTCTTCGAAACCACAGCAGAAACGCTGGGCCAGCCCACGTTGCTGGTGAATAACGCAGGCATCATGAAAACGGTCACCGTTGCGGAATCGACCGACGCACTCTACGACGAAACCTTCGACATCAACGTACGCGGCACGCTCAACACGCTGCGCGAAGCGGCGACGAAACTCGCGGACGGCGGCCGCGTGATCAATTTCTCGACCTCCGTGCTCGCGATGAACCTGCCCGGCTACGCGCTCTATACGGCAAGCAAGGCCGCTGTGGAGACGATCACGCGCGTGTTCGCACGTGAATTGCGCGGACGCTCCATTTGCGTGAACGCGGTCGCGCCGGGGCCGGTGGCGACGGAATTGTTCCTCAGCGGCAAGACCGAAGAGCAGGTCCAGCATTTCGCGAACATGCCGCCGCTTCAGCGCCTCGGGCAACCTGACGACATTGCGAGTGTCGTGTCGTTTCTCGCCGGGCCGGACGGCGGCTGGGTCAACGGCCAGGTGCTGCGTGCGAACGGCGGGATCGTCTGACGCACCGCCCTGCAATGGTTCGAGACAGAACCAGGTCTGAGGATAAAGCGCCATGGCATGGAACCGCCGGTCTCGGCCGGTGCTACACTCCGTGCTCGAAAGCGGTAGAAAAACAGAGCCGGCGGGATGGCGCGCCGGCGCATATTGCGCCCTCAACCACTCCAGACCATGTATCTGTCCATCCTCGCCGTCGGCATTGGCGGCGCGCTCGGTTCGCTGCTGCGCTGGGTTCTCGGGCTGCGTCTGAATGCCCTCTACCCTGAGCTGCCGCTCGGCACGCTCGCGTCGAACGTCATCGCGGGCTATGTGATCGGCGTCGCAGTCGCGTACTTCGGACGCATGCCGCAGCTTTCCGCCGAATGGCGCCTCTTCGTGATCACGGGCCTTATGGGCGGGCTCTCCACGTTCTCGACCTTCTCAGCAGAAGTCGTTTCGCATCTGCAGCACGGACGTTTCGGCTGGGCCGCGGGCGAAATCGCCATACACGTATGCGCCTCGGTCATCATGACGATCCTTGGCATTGCAACGGTCTCGGCACTGATTCGCTGATTCCCAAAGAAAACGGCCGCGTTCGCCATTCGCGCAACGCGGCCGCTTGGGTGATGCAACGGGAAGATCAGGCAGGACGCTGATAGCCGCCCAGCAAGCCGTTCTTCGAAAACACCCACTGCCACAGCTGGATGTCGCGCGCGCGGAATGCCCCGGCGCACGACAGCAGGTAGTAACGCCACATGCGGTAGAACCGCTCGCCCATCTGCGCCTTGAACCGCGGCCACGCCGCCTCGAAATTCGCATGCCACGCCATGAGCGTGCGATCGTAGTCGGCGCCGAAGTTATGCAGGTCCTCGGTCACGAAGAGGCCGCCCGAAGCGTCGGCGATCTGGCCGATAGTCGGCAGCATGCCGTTCGGGAAGATGTATTTGTCGACCCACGGGTCGGGCGTGGTGTCGCGGCGGTTCTTGCCAATGGTGTGCAGTACGAAGAGACCGTCGTCGGCAAGACAGCGCTGTGCGACTTCCATATAGGTGCGATAGTTCTTCGGGCCCACATGCTCGAACATGCCCACGCTCGCGATGCGGTCGAACTTCTCGTCGAGCAACCGGTAGTCCTGCAAACGGAATTCGACGGGCAGATCCTTGCAGCGCTCGGCGCCGAGCGCGGCCTGCTCCTTCGAGATCGTCACGCCCACGCACGACACGCCATAGTTTTCGGCCGCGAATTTCATGAGGCTGCCCCAGCCACACCCAATGTCGAGCAGGCGCATACCGGGCTTCAGACCCAGCTTGCGGCAGATGAGATCGAGCTTCGCCTCCTGCGCCTCATCGAGTGTCTTCGCGCCGCCCGACCAGTAGCCGCAGGTATAGGCCATGTGCTTGTCGAGCATCGCCTCGTAGAACTCGTTGCCGATATCGTAGTGCTGCTGGCCCACCTTCCATGCCCGGCGCACGGTCTGGCGGTTCATGAGGCGCGCTTTGAGCGCGTAGAAGACGAGACGGGAGGGATCGATCTGGTCATCCAGATGCGCGCGCAACACATGTGCGAAGAATTCGTCGAGTTGCTCGCAGTCCCACTGGCCGTCCATGTAGGCCTCGCCAAGGCCCAGGTTGCCTAGCGCCAGCACGCGCTCGGGCACCTGCGGGTCATGGATGCGCATGTCCCACGGCCGGGTGCCGTTGAATTTGACGTCTGCGCGCGCCAATAGCTGGGCTATAAAGCGCCAGGCCCCCGATACGGCGGCCTCACGAACGGGATGAGCTGCTTCGAGATCAGTCGTTGCCATACGTGCTCCATGTCGGCTGGAGTCGGGTCCTTGGTACCTGGCTCCCATGCCATTCAAGAGGTTGCAATCAAGACATTCGTCGTCGCGCGCGCTGCGAGAAACTCTATGATGCACCTACTTCAAAAAACGTGCAGGAACACGCACAGCCCATACAGGGCGGGCCATAATCGCAAACTCGACAAAACCCATCGCCCGGACGCTGGCAAACAGCGCGCCTGAACTGGAGAAACCCACCATGGCCTATGACGACAAAAATATCTTCGCCCGCATCCTGCGCGGCGAAGCGCCCTGCATTAAGGTGTACGAGGACGACGCGACGCTTGCGATCATGGACGTCATGCCGCAATCCGAAGGCCACCTGCTAGTGCTGCCGAAAGAAGGCGCTGAATTGATTTACGATCTTTCGCCGGAAGCCGGTGCCGCTGCGATGGCGACGGTGCAAAAGATGGCGGCTGCGCTGCGCAAGGTACTTGCACCCGAAGGCCTGTTGATCGCGCAGTTCAACGGCGCCGCCGCCGGGCAAACCGTACCGCACGTGCACTTTCATCTGATTCCGCGCCGCGCGGGCGAAGAACTGCGCCCGCACTCGCGTGAAATGGCCGACATGGCGCAGCTCGAAGCGCTCGCCGCGCGCATTCGCGCAGCACTGTAAGCGATATGTATTATTAAAGCTTAAATGCCGTCGAATTGAACGAATTCGTCGAGCGGTGCGCGCGCCGAGCGCCACTGGTTAATAGGCGCGCGCGTGTCTTCATGACCGATCGCCATGCCGCAGAACACCATGCGTTCGCGCGGCAAGGCGAGAAACTCGCCAACGCTTTGCGCGTAGCGCGCCCAGCATTCCTGCGCGCAACTATGCAGACCGGCTTCGCGCAGGAGCAGCATCACCGTCTGCAGGAACATGCCGAGGTCGGCCCATTGCGGCGGCCCCATCTGACGATCCACGGTGCAAAAGAGCGCGAGCGGCGCGTCGAAAAACGCGTAGTTGCGCGCAAACTGACGCAACCGGCCCGGCCGGTCCTCGCGAGCGACGTCGATGCTTCGGTAGAGATCCTCGCCCACCTGATAACGACGCTCGCGATACGGCGAACCCAGGTCGCGCGGATACACGTCGTACTCCATCGGCTCGCCCGCAGGCGCCTGCGCAATGCGATCGGCCATGATCGACTTGAGCTTCGCGAGCGATTCGCCGCCCACGACATGAACGTGCCACGGTTGCAGATTGCCGCCAGAGGGTGCGCGCGCAGCGGTATCGAGCACGCGGCGAATGACGGCGGGGTCCACCGGATCGGGCAAAAACTGACGCACGGACTTGCGGCTGGTAACGGCTTCGCTGACCTTCAAGCAGGTTCTCCTCGGGGGATCGACGAAGCATTATCGGCGATCCCCCGCGCGGCTGCCGACGCTTGCCGCAGGTGCTCGTGCTGGCGTCAGAACTTGTGACGGATCCCCACCACGACGAGCGCCTGATTGTCGGCGCCCGAACTCACGCCGAAGTCGCCGATCGATGCCTGCGCAACGATGCTGGAGCCATTCGTGCTGAGCGTGTGGCCGCTCGCCTTCTGGTAACCGGCTAGCGCGTAGAGATCGGTGCGTCTGGAAAGCGAGTAGTCGCTACCCAGGTTCACCTGGTTGTAGTGCGCCGACGAGGGGCCGGTGAGCGATGTGTAGTTGTAGCCCGCGCCCGCACGTAGCGCCGGTGTGATCTGATAGTTCAGGAACGCCGAGCCGCTGTTGAATTTTGCGGTTTGGTGGAAGGTTGAGTACGCATCGTTTGCGTATTGCGTGTTCGACCAGGCCAGCCCGAAGCTCAATGCGCCCACCGCATAGCTGCCGCCCGCGCGCACGATCTGGATGGAGCTTGCGCTCGCGAAGCCCTGGTTGATGACCGTGTTGAAGAGACTGTCCGAACTGCTCGTCCACGTGCGCACGCCGGAAGTGAGCGTGCTGCCGCCGTTGGCGAAGAAGTAGCCGGCCGCGAGCGAGAGCGGGCCGTTCGAGTATGCGGCGCCGAAGCTGTAGGTCTGGCCGCTGCCGGTGGCGCCGGCTACGCCGCCGAAGGCATACAACGCTTCGAACTGCAGCCCGGCGATGAGCGGGCTCGCGTACTTGACCGAGTTGCTCACGCGCAGGCTGTTGTCGTAGTTGTCGAGGTCGCCTGGCGTGCCGAACACACCGCCGAATGGACCGTCGGCGGTAAGCGGCTGCACGAGATCGACGAGCGGATCGTACTGGCGGCCGAGCGTGAGCGTGCCCCACGTCGTGCTGGCGAGACCGACGATGGCCTTGCGCCCGAATTCGCGGCTGCCCTGCCCGAGCGCGCCGGTGCCCACGTTGAAGCCGTTTTCGAGCTGGAAGATGGCGGCGAGGCCATTGCCGAGATCCTCGGTGCCGCGCAAGCCCCAGCGGCTGCCCGAGAGATTGCCGCTGCTGAACTTGACGAGCGTGGACTGGTTCTGGCCGCTCGTGCTCTGGGCATTGTGCACGTAGGCGATGCCGGCGTCGACAATGCCGTACAGCGTGACGCTGCTTTGTGCGTGAGCGGTGGTGGCGAGTGTCGCGCAAGTTGCGGCGAAGGCGAGCGCGAGCGCAGCGGTTAGCGGGCGGCGTGAGAGGGCGGCGTTTTTGTTGTTCATGCAGGGCGTTCCGTTGCGTGTGGTGGTGGTCGCTGCGCGGTCCTTGCGAGGCGGCTGCAAGGCCGGTGCGGCAACGTTACGGAAAGCCCGGGAAGCGGGGAACGAACGAATTCTGCGTTGCTTAGCGGGGTCGGCGGTCTTTGCAAAGCGCAGATCGTGCCAGCTTCTGCGCGAGCGCTTTCCTCCCGCGCGCGGACTCTGCTATAATTCGCCTCCCGCCGGAGAGATGGATGAGCGGTTTAAGTCGCACGCCTGGAAAGCGTGTATAGGTTAATAGCCTATCGGGGGTTCGAATCCCCCTCTCTCCGCCAGAACGCCAATGAATACGGGCCTTTCGGCCCGTTTTTCATTTCTACCCGCCGCCGCATCGGCTACGCCCCCTCGCCCATCGAACTGACCCGTCGCTCGACATCGCGACGTTGCTCGCGCTAGCGTCGCCTTTACGATCCGCTAGCCAACGCAACACAGAAGTCTCGAATCGTTGACCTCACAGCAAATGGCGGGCAGACCGCAATGGCCTGCTTTCGCCTGCTGCGTCCACGAGATTTACGCCTTCTCAACCACATCCACGGTTGACGTAGCCGTGGCCGTACTCGCTACCGCGAGAGGTTTGGGGTCGGCATTCGCCGCGGTCGCCGGTTGGGTAACGGCGACAAAGCCTGGCAGGAAGGCAACGATGCGCGAAAGCATGATCATGCCCAGCAGAAAACCAATCAAACCTTGAAGCGCAGCAGCAAATTGCGTGGCATGAATCGGCGATACGTCGCCGTAACCAATCGTGAGTTGCGTGACGACGCTAAAATACAAACCGTGCCCCGAGGTTGCACTTTCGGCGTTGCCATATACGAAGTGCGCCCAGGATGACCCATAGAAAATGGCAAAGCAAATCGCGACTTCGAACCAGTTCCACATGCCGAGAATGACCATCCTTGGCACAGAAGCCACGTGATTGGCTACGCCATTACGCACGGGGTCGAACAAATTGATGTTGATCACCGTCTCGACGATCTCGAAGACGCGATATGCCGGCACTGCGATGAAGCACAAAACGGACAAGCCGCTGGCAATGCCCACAACGGACCGATGCGAGTCTCCGAATTTCCCGACTACCAAGCCGGCCAGAAGGAGTAGGACTTCGAAGCAAAACCAGCACAGCATGTACTGCTCGACTCGCTGGCTTCGGCTCGTCACCTTTTTAAGACGCTGCTCCCTGTCCTCACTTTTTTCATTTGACGTCTCGCCTTCCTTGAAGTCGCTGATCGACGTCACGCGCTCTGTCCCGATCCACCGCTGAGCCAGGGACGCCCTGTGCATATAGTAGAAAGTGCGCTCGATACTGTGGGATATGGGTCCCAGTTCCTTCAAAGGACCCGTTGCAGCGCGTTTAGCTTGCTTAACCATTCAGAACTCCCGCCAAACACGGTTTATCGACAAGCGATCTGATTTCTTCAGGGGACGCGAGGCAAGCCGCGAGTCAGCGGTCGTAAGCGCTTATGAATGCGGCGAGTTGGTCAAACGGGTCGCCAACAGAAAAAAGCGTCGGGCCACGGCCCGACGCCGAATTCCCGCGTACTGCTTCGAGGACCGGCGCGGGAACGAGAGGACTTCAGTATCCCCTCTCCCGCGCATTGGCAAAGTGCTCGAACGCACACCCGCAATCACGTCCCTACCCTCACGGGTGCCGGATATAGTCCACCAACGCAAGCGTATAAGCGTCCGGCTTACGATCGAGCAAACTCACGCCAATCGCCACGAGAAATCCTGCAGGCACACCGAACACGCCCGAACTGATCGGCTCGATGCCAAACCATCGCGCACCCACAAAGCCCGTAAGTTGCGTAAAGAACGGGTACGTCGAGACGATGTAATAGACGCACACGGTCAAGCCCGCAACCATGCCGGCCACCGCCCCCAACCGAGTCGTGCGCTTCCAGAACACGCCGAGCACGAGCACGGGAAAGAGACTCGAAGCCGCGAGTGAAAACGCCGCCCCCACCAGAAAAAGAATGTTGCCCGCGTTGAGCGACGCCACATACGAAGCGAACAGCGCCACGCCGAGGAGCAGGATCTTCGACATCGTCACGCGCCGCTGGCTCGACGCGTCCGGATCGACCATGTGGTAGTACACGTCGTGCGAAAGCACGTTCGAGATCGTGAGCAGCAGGCCGTCCGCAGTCGAAAGCGCCGCCGCGAGCGCGCCCGAAGCAATGAGCCCCGACATCACGTACGGCAGCCCCGCGATTTCCGGTGCAGCGAGCACGACCATGTCGGGCTGCATCTGAATATCGCTCCATCGCACCACGCCGTCGCCGTTCACATCCGCGATGCCGATGAGATACGGCTCGACGCGCCGCCACTGCATGACCCAATGCGGCAGATCGTCGAAGCGCTGCCCTACCAGATGCGTGAGGATCTCGAACTTGATCAGCACCGCGAGCACGGGCACGGTCAGATAAAAGAGCGCGACGAAGAAGAGCGTCCAGCCCACCGAGCGCCGCGCCGAGGCCACCGAAGTCGTCGTGTTGTAGCGCGTGAGGATGTGCGGCAGGCTCGCCGTGCCAAGCGACAGGCAGAGGAGTAGCGAGAGGAAATTGCGTTGATGAATGCGCCGCTCCGCTTCGTCGGCGGCGGGGAACGGCTCGTTCATCGGCACGGGCGGCGTGGCGCGCTCGAGCAGGTCGTCGCGTTGGCGCGTCCACATCATGCGTGCGGCGTCCACGTCTCGCGGGAACGCGTTCAATTGACGCTCGAGCGAATCGATATCGCGCAGCGGACCGTTGTGGCGGCGCAGGTCCGCAAGCGACTCGACGAGGTGCGTCTTCTCCGCGACATACGACTGCGGCAGCGTGTCAAGGCGCGTCTGCCACTGCGCCGCGCCCTTGCGGTATGCGTCGCGCACGGTAGCCTCGGCACTCGCGCCGCGCACGTCGCGCTCGAGCGCTTCCACGCGCCGCATCACGTTGCCGTAGTCGGCTTGCGGCAGCCAGCCGAGGCCGTCGCGATGCGCGATCAGCGAAACCGGAATCAGGATGGCCGCAATCAGAATGATGTATTGCGCGACCTGGGTCCACGTGACGGCGCGCATGCCGCCGAGAAACGAGCACACGAGTATGCCCGCCAGCCCGCAAAAAATGCCGATGGCGAAATCCACGCCGATGAAGCGCGTGGCGATGAGCCCGACACCCTGGATCTGCGCGACGAGGTAGACGAACGAGCAGAGGATGGTCGCGAGCACGGCGAGCGCGCGCACGAGGTTGCTCGAAAAGCGCGTGCCGAGGAAGTCGGGAATCGTATAGCGCGCGAGCTTGCGCACATACGGCGCGAGCAGGAAGGCGACGAGGCAGTAGCCGCCTGTCCAGCCCATCAGATACGCGAGGCCGTCGTAGCCGCTCGCGTAGAGCGAACCTGCGAGGCCGATGAACGACGCGGCGGAAAGCCAGTCGGCGGCCGTCGCCATGCCGTTGAAGAACGAGGGCACGCGCCGCCCGGCCACATAGTATTCGACGAGGTCGGACGTGCGCGAAAGCAGCCCGATCACCGCGTACACCGCGATCGGCACGAACAGGAATACGTAGCCGATCCACATACCGGGGCCGGTGGAAAGCTCGATGCGCCACATCACATAGACGAAGGCGAGAAACCCGAGCGTGTACAGCGCGTAGGAGCGGATTAGCCGGTGCGCGAGCTTCATCGTTGCTGGGCCCTGCTCGCCTCGCGTATGGCGGCGTCGGCTTCGCGCGCGGCTTGCAGCACGCGGTCGGCGCGCTGCATCAGCACGATATAGATCGTGACAAGCAGCACGTACAGCAGGATCGCGCCCTGTGCGCCCAGGTAGAACGGCAGGCTGAAACCCGCGAAACGCACGTTGGCGAGCGTGCGCGCAAAGAGCGGCGCGACGAACGAGACGAGAAAGCCGATCGTCATGAGCACGGCGATCAGCGCGACGTTGAAGCGCCAGTAGCGCCGATGCGCATGCGCCATCGCCTCGCTCACCGGAGGCGGCTCAGGCAAGGGATTGAGATTGTTCTGTGGTGTCGTGTGTGGCGCGGCCATGCGCCTGTGTAGCAAAAACGCGTATGGCCGGCAATCGGGGTCAATGCGGGGAGCAATGCGACGCGCGGCGCCAGGCAAGGCGCCGCGCGAACCTCAGCGTTTAGAGCGATTCGCCAAGCTGATCGAGAATCGCCGGGTTTTCCAGCGTGGAAACGTCCTGCGTGATCGCCTCGCCCTTCGCGAGCGAGCGCAGCAGGCGGCGCATGATCTTGCCCGAACGCGTCTTCGGCAGGTTTTCGCCGAAGCGGATGTCCTTCGGTTTCGCGATCGGGCCGATTTCCTTGCCCACCCAGGCGCGCAGATCGTTGGCAAGCTTCACGGCCTCGTCGCCTTGCGGACGCGTGGCCTTGAGCACCACGAACGCCACCACGGCTTCGCCGGTGGTGTCGTCGGGGCGGCCCACCACGGCGGCTTCGGCCACGAGCGGGTTCGCCACCAGCGCCGACTCGATCTCCATCGTGCCAAGGCGGTGCCCCGAGACGTTCAGCACGTCGTCGATACGGCCCATGATCGTGAAGTAGCCGGTGTCCTTGTCGCGCACGCTGCCGTCGCCCGCCAGATACAGCGTGCCGCCCAGTTCCTCGGGGAAGTAGCCCGACTTGTAGCGTTCCGGCTGCCCCCAGACGTTGCGGATCATCGACGGCCACGGGCGCTTGACGACGAGAATGCCGCCCTGCCCGTTCGGCACGTCCTGGCCGGTTTCGTCGACGATCGCGGCCATGATGCCTGGCAGCGGCAGCGTGCACGAGCCCGGTACGAGCGGCGTCGCGCCCGGCAGCGGCGTGATCATATGGCCGCCCGTTTCGGTCTGCCACCACGTATCGACGATCGGGCAGCGCTTGCCGCCCACGTTTTCGTAGTACCACACCCACGCTTCGGGATTGATCGGCTCGCCAACCGTGCCGAGAATGCGCAGCGACGAAAGGTCGTAGCTCTTCGGGTGCACCTTCGCATCGGCTTCGGACATCTTGATGAGCGAGCGAATGGCGGTGGGCGCCGTGTAGAACACTGTGACCTTGTGCTTGGCGATCATGTCCCAGAAGCGGCCCGCGTTCGGGTACGTGGGCACGCCTTCGAACACCACCTGGGTCGCGCCGATCGAGAGCGGTCCATAAGCAATGTAGCTGTGGCCCGTGATCCAGCCGATGTCGGCCGTGCACCAGAACACGTCGCTCGGCTTGTAGTCGAAGGTCCACTTCATGGTTTGCGCGGCCCACAGCAAGTAGCCGCCCGTGCTGTGCTGCACGCCCTTCGGCTTGCCCGTCGAGCCCGACGTGTAGAGGATGAAGAGCGGGTGTTCCGCGCCCACGGGCACCGGCGCGCACGTGTCGCTCTCGGCCGCCGAGACTTCGTGCATCCAGTGGTCGCGGCCTTCGCGCCAGGCGACCTTGCCACCCGTGCGCTGGTACACGATCACGCTGTGCACCGCTTCGCAGCCGCCCATGGCGAGCGCTTCGTCGGCGATGTTCTTCAGCGGCAGCGCCTTGCCGCCGCGCATCTGTTCGTCGGCGGTGATGAGCGCGACCGCGCCCACGTCGACCATGCGTTCGTTGAGCGACTTCGACGAGAAGCCGCCGAACACCACCGAGTGCGTCGCGCCAATACGTGCGCAGGCCTGCATGGCGACTACGCCTTCGACCGACATCGGCATGTAAATGACCACGCGGTCGCCCTTCTTCACGCCGCGTTTCTTCAGCGCATTGGCGAAGCGCGAGACGCGCGCGAGCAGGTCCTTGTAGGTGACGTTCGTGACGGTGCCGTCGTCGGCTTCGAAGACGATCGCGACGCGCTCGCCATTGCCCGCTTCGACGTGGCGGTCGAGGCTGTTGTACGAGGCGTTGAGTTCGCCGTCTTCGAACCACGTGTAGAACGGCGCTTTCGATTCGTCGAGCACCTTCGTGAACGGCTTTTGCCAGGTCAGCGTTTCACGCGCGAGGCGCGCCCAGAAGCCTTCGTAATCGCGTTCGGCTTCGGCGCACAGCGCCTTGTAGGCGTCCATGCCGGACACCGTGGCGCCAGCCACCGTTTGCTCGGAAGGCGCAAAGACGCGGCGTTCCTGAAGAACCGATTCAATCGCAGACATCGACAACCCCTTGGTGAAGATGAAACGTCAAACTCGTGGACACGCATGAGCATCTTCAATGCCCCTGCGCGCCGTCTCCGTGCGCCGCCGCCCATACGGGCGCGCGGCGCTATTGGCTTGCGCTGCAAGCCGCCATTGTGGCATTGCAGCATGCATGGCGGCGCGCTTCTGAGCACGACTCGCAGCACGAACGTGCGGCAAGACGATCGGCGCAAACCACCCATGCCGGCAAGATTAAGCGTAGCAACTTACCACCCACTTACGCGCGCACATGCAGGCATTGCAAGTCGCGCGCCATGGCACGCAAGTAAGCAGACATTTAGAATGCTAACTGAACTGCGCACCCGGATTCCAGCTTGAATCGCTATTACATGTTTCTCATTGCCTCGATGCTGCTCGTGGGCAGCAACGTCGGCATCGGCAAGTCGATCGTCGCCTTCATTCCTGTTCCACTCTTTGCGTTGCTGCGCTTCGTGGTCGCCCTCGCGGTGCTCGGCCCGCTGCTGCGCCGCTCCAAAATGCAACAGGTGAAGCGCGGCGAATGGGTCAATCTGTTCCTCCAGGCGCTCTTTGGGACATTCGGGTTTACGCTGCTGATGCTCGGCGGCGTGCATCGCACGAGCGCGGTCGCGGCCGGCGTCATCACGAGCACGATTCCCGCCGTGGTCGCCCTCTTCTCCTGGCTCTTCCTGCGCGAGCGCCCCGATGCGCGCGCGCTCGCCTCCATCGCGCTCGCCATTGCCGGCATCGCCGTCATCAATCTCGCACACGTGGGCGGCGGCGATACCGGCGCAAGCTCGTTCGTCGGCAACCTGATGGTGCTCGGCGCGGTGTGCTGCGAATCGCTCTATGTGATCCTGTCGCGCCGGCTCACCCAAACGCTCGCGCCACTCGACATCTGCGCATACACACACTTGTTCGGCTTTCTGCTGATGCTGCCCGTGGGACTGCCCGGCGCACTGTCGTTCGATTTTTCTGCCGTGCCCGCAGGCATCTGGTGGCTCGCGCTCTGGTACGGGCTTTCGGCGAGCGTGTTCTCGTTCTGTCTCTGGATGATGGGCATTCGCCACGTGCCGGGCAGTATCGCGGGCGTGTTTACCGCCGTGCTGCCCGTGGCGGCCGCTCTCTATGGCATCACGTTCCTTGGCGAGCGCCCCACACCCGCGCACGGCATTGCGCTCGCCTGCGTGGTAGCCGGCATCGGGCTCGCGAGCCTCAAGGCAAAGCGTCTGCCGACCGTGGTCTCATGAGCGCCGCGTAATCAGGTTGAAAGCATCGCAGCGGGCGCGGGCCTGTCGGAATCCCGGCGGGCCCCTCCTGCGACGCTGTACAATAGCGCCCGCCCGGCCCCTCGCGCGCGCCTTCTGGCCCCAACCAGACGACCTCGCCCCTGCGGCCCCGCCCGATTTCGCCACCGTGATTGCCCATGTCCGCCGCACGCCCCCAGCCGCCTTCCGCCGCCGCACCGGGTAAAGCCCGTCGCCGCATGCGTCCGCTGCCCAGCATCATCTTCATGAGCCGCTGGCTGCAGGTGCCGCTCTATCTGGGTCTGATCGTCGCGCAAGCCGTGTACTGCGTGCTGTTCCTCAAGGAGGTCTGGCACCTCGTGAGCCACGCCACCACGCTCGACGAAACCAGCATCATGCTGGCCGTGCTCGGCCTGATCGACGTGGTGATGATCTCGAACCTGCTCATCATGGTGATCGTGGGCGGCTACGAGACCTTCGTCTCGCGCCTGAATCTCGAAGGCCATCCCGACGAGCCCGAATGGCTCGACCACGTGAACGCCGGCGTGCTGAAGGTCAAGCTCGCCATGGCGCTCATTAGCATTTCGTCGATCCACCTGCTCAAGACCTTCATCAATCCCGACGCCGCTTCGTCGCATACGGTGATGTGGCAGGTGATCATCCACGTGGCGTTCCTCGCTTCCGCGCTCGTGATGGCGTGGATCGACCGCATCACCACGCATACGCACCCCGAACACTATCAGGAGCTCGCCGCGCGCCATCCGGTGCCAGGCGGGCATGCGCTCGCGCGTCAGGCGGTTCCCGAAACCGCCGACGCAGACTGAACCGCGCTCGCTGTACATAAATTCAAAACACCCGTCCCCACAGAAGCTAGCCATGACCGTCATCAAACAGGAAGACCTCATCCAGAGCATTGCGGATTCGCTGCAATACATCAGCTACTACCATCCGCAGGACTACATCGAGGCACTCGGCCGCGCGTACGAGCTCGAAGAGAGCCCGGCCGCGAAGGACGCGATCGCGCAGATCCTCACGAACAGCCGCATGTGCGCCGAAGGCCGCCGCCCGATCTGCCAGGACACCGGCATCGTCACGATCTTCGTGAAGGTCGGCATGGACGTGCGTTGGGACGGCGCCACGATGGGCGTGACCGACATGATCAACGAAGGCGTGCGCCGCGGTTACCTGAACCCGGACAACGTGCTGCGCGCCTCGATCGTGAGCCCGCCCGAAGGCGGCCGCAAGAACACGAAGGACAACACGCCGGCCGTGATCCACTACGAGATCGTGCCGGGTGACAAGGTCGACGTTCAGGTGGCGGCCAAGGGCGGCGGCTCGGAGAACAAGTCGAAGTTCGTCATGCTCAACCCGTCCGACTCGATCGTGGACTGGGTGCTCAAGACCGTGCCGACGATGGGCGCGGGCTGGTGCCCGCCGGGCATGCTCGGCATCGGCATCGGCGGCACCGCCGAAAAGGCGATGCTGATGGCCAAGGAATCGCTGATGGAGTCCATCGACATCCAGGACATCATCAAGCGCGGTCCGAAGGACTGGATCGAAGAACTGCGCGTAGAACTGCACGAGAAGGTCAACGCGCTCGGCATCGGCGCGCAGGGTCTGGGCGGCCTCGCCACCGTGCTCGACGTGAAGATTCACGCGGCTCCCACGCACGCCGCTTCGAAGCCCGTCGCGATGATCCCGAACTGCGCGGCCACGCGCCACGCGCACTTCGTGCTCGACGGCTCGGGCCCGGCCAAGCTCGAAGCGCCCTCGCTCGACGCATGGCCGAAGGTCAACTGGGAACCGAACACGGAAACCAGCAAGCGCGTTGACCTCAACACGCTCACGCCGGAAGAAGTCGCTTCGTGGAAGCCGGGCCAGACGCTCTTGCTCTCGGGCAAGATGCTCACGGGCCGCGACGCCGCGCACAAGCGCATCGCCGACATGCTCGCGAAGGGCGAGAAGCTGCCGGTGGACTTCAAGAACCGCGTGATCTACTACGTTGGCCCGGTCGATCCGGTGCGCGACGAAGTGGTCGGCCCGGCAGGCCCCACCACGGCCACCCGCATGGACAAGTTCACCGAACTGATGCTCTCGCAAACGGGCCTCATCTCGATGGTCGGCAAGGCCGAGCGCGGCCCGGTCGCGATCGAGGCGATCCAGAAGCACAAGGCGGCTTACCTGATGGCGGTGGGCGGCGCGGCTTACCTCGTTTCGAAGGCGATCCGCGGCTCGAAGGTCCTCGCGTTCGAAGACCTCGGCATGGAAGCCATCTACGAGTTCGACGTGCAGGACATGCCGGTGACGGTCGCGGTCGATTCGTCGGGCACCTCGGTCCACAAGACCGGCCCCGCCGAATGGCAAGCAAAGATCGGCAAGATTCCGGTCGCCACGGTTTGATGCTCGCCTGATGCCTGTTTAAAAACCGGGGCCTCGCGCCCCGGTTTTTATTTGCGCCGCGAGAAAGCGTACTGAGATTAATTCTCAGCACACAGTAAATCGCCGATATTTACCGCAATTCAACGTAGATTCGGCCTTGGCTTTTGTGTATTGAGCGTTTATTGTTGGAAACCAGCCACCGCCCCACAAAGAAAGGAAAGACTATGCAAGGCGACAAGAAGGTCATCGAATATCTGAACGCGCAGCTCAAGAACGAGCTCACGGCTATCAATCAGTATTTTCTGCATGCCCGCATGTACAAGCACTGGGGCCTCGAGAAACTCGGCAAGCATGAATATGACGAATCGATCGGCGAAATGAAGCATGCCGACTGGCTCATCGAACGTATTTTCATGCTCGACGGTCTGCCGAACCTGCAAGACCTGCACAAGCTGCTGATTGGCGAGGAAACCAAGGAAATCATCGAGTGCGATTTGAAGCTCGAACAGATTTCGCAGTCCACCTGCAAGGAAGCCATTGTGTATTGCGAATCGGTGCGTGATTTCATTTCGCGCGAAATCTTCGTGAAGATTCTCGACGACACCGAAGAGCATATCGACTGGCTCGAAACGCAACTCGACCTCATCGGTAAGATCGGCATCCAGAATTACCAGCAGTCGGCCATGGGTTCGGTAGAATCCTGATCGCACGCCTCGCGGCTTGCGCGCATCCGTCCGCCTTGCGGATGCGCACCCACCCTTCTGCGCCCATCTCCGTGAACCTACCGGCCTCTTCCCGCGCTGCGCCTGTCGGCATTTTCGACTCCGGTCTCGGCGGCCTTTCGGTGCTTCGCGCCGTGCGCGCGCTGCTGCCCGCGGAACGGCTCGTGTACGTCGCCGACTCGCGCTACGCGCCGTATGGCCAGCGCGACGACGACTTCATTGCCGACCGCACGCTCGCGATCTGCGAATGGCTAGTCGCGCAGGGTGCGAAGGCGCTGGTAGTGGCCTGCAACACGGCCACGGCGCAGTCCATCGCGCTCGTGCGCGAGCGGCTCTCCGTCCCGCTCGTCGGGGTGGAGCCTGGGATCAAGCCGGCGGCGCTGGTTTCGAAATCGCGCGTGGCCGGCGTGCTCGCCACCCAGGTCACGCTGCGCAGCGCACGCTTTCAGGCGCTCGTGGAACGTCACGCCGCCGACCTGCGCGTGCTGTGCCAGCCTGGCCATGGCCTCGTGGAAGCCGTGGAGCGCTGCGACATTAGTTCAGCCGAATTGCTCGCACTGCTGCGCGCCTACGTCGAGCCCATGCTCGACGCGGGCGCCGACACGCTCGTGCTCGGCTGCACGCACTACCCGTTTCTCGACACCGCGATCCGCTCGATCGTCGGCGAACGCATGACGCTCGTCGACACGAGCGTCGCCATCGCCCGGCAGCTCGAACGCGTGCTCGACCAGCACGGCCTGCGCGCGGGCGGCGAGCCTGCAGGCGCGGGCGCCGACGACATCCGCTTCTGCTCGACGAGCGACGGCGCGCATTTGCATGAGCTGGCCGCCGCGCTGCTGGGGCTCGACGCCAATGTCGAACGCGTGGTCATCCCCTCGCGCCGCACGCGGGAACTCGAAGCGAACGCGGCCTGACGCGCCGGCGCTACACCAGGCGCAATTCCAGAGTTTGCGATTCGCGTTTCGCAGGGTGTTGTCGTTTCAACCCCGTTTCTGCGCGCCTGACTCACCGCCCGCGTACCATCTGGCTCCTGCCTGAAGCCCGCTAGCAAGCTCCATCGCCGCTACCCAAACCTGCGGGGCTAACGCCACGGCTGACCGCTTGCCGGCCCGTTCAGCGCCTTGGCAACCATCCCTCTCTCGTCCGTCATTTCCTGACCCAAAGCAAAACCCCTGCTAAGCATCCGGTTTTGTTACAAAAAATCCGTCTACCCGCTTGCCAAACCCAGCAAACATAATGATAATAATTCGCATTAACTCTCTCTATTGCGGTCCATCATGATTGTCTGCGTTTGCAAATCCGTCTCCGACCGGACGATCCGCGCCTCCATCGAGGAAGGCATGGATTCTTTCGACGAGCTGCAGTTCGAGCTCGGCGTCGCGACCTGCTGCGGCAAGTGCGAAGAATCCGTTCGTGACGTGATGGCGCAAAGCGGTGTTTGCGCGAGCCGCTGCGGGGTGACGCATCCGGTCGCCCCCGCCGTAGTCCCTCATGCGGTTCCGCTCACGTTTTACGAGCGCAAGGCTGCCTGAAGCCATGGCGCGCATCCAGCCACCGATGCGCGCCCGCCCCGTCCGCCCGCTTAGCCAAAGGCGCCTCGCGTGCCAGGCGCCGCGGATGTCAAATCGCCGCCGACAGCAAGCCCGTCTCCCGACCAGCCAGCTACCGCTCGTGACCCTCAAAGGAGGTCGTGATGGAATTGCTGATCGGATTCGTAACGACGCTGTGCATCTCGCTGTTGATCTTTCGCAAATAAAGCTGCCCGACACGACGCGCCGGTTCGCCTGCGCGCCGCTGTCCGCATGGCAGCCACGCTAAACATGCAGGCTTTCCAAACCACCGCTGGCACGCTGCCGTCTTCCACTGTTCACGTCAATCGCCGTGTCGTCACGGCGAGCGCGATCGTGGTCGCGCTGCATGCCGCGCTCATCGGCGTCGTGCTGATGAAGCGCGAACCCGTGACGCCCGTCGCACTCCTGTCGCAAACGATGACGGCCGAACTGCTCAAGCCCGAGCCGGTCGCCGCCCCCGCTGCGATTCAGTCCACGCCCACGCCGCCACCGCCCAAGCCGGTCCCGCACGTGACGCGCGAAAAGCCGAAGGTGCAGCCCAAGCCCAAGCCGACTCCGCTGCCCGTGGCCGAAGCGCCCTCGCAGCACGCGATCGAGTCGGCCGCGCCTAGCGCGCCAACGCCGCCGGCTCCCACGCCGCCCGCGCCCGCACCGCAAGCCGCCGCGGCCACCGACGCCAAGCCGACCATGGCGCTTTCGGCGCCCAAGAACGTATCGCACCTCGACTGCCGCATCGTGCAGCCCGACTATCCGACGCTCTCGCGCCGGCGCGGCGAAACGGGCACGGCCTTCGTGCACTTCGTCGTGGGCCTCACCGGCAAGATCGAGAACATCGAGCTGAAGAAGTCGAGCGGCTCCGCCCGCCTCGACGACGCCGCGCTCGACGCGATGCGCCAAAGCTCGTGCAAGCCGTACCTGGAAAACGGCGAAGCCGTGCGCGCGGCCTACACGCAACCCTTCGAGTTCAGCCTGAACGATTGACCGGCTGAAGTCACACGCTTTCATGAATTGAATAAAGAGGACTAACAATGCAGAACTACGGTATCGCCCACGTCTGGGCGCAAGGGGATTTCGTGACGCGCGGCATCGCGCTCGCGCTGTTGATCATGTCGGTGCTGTCGTGGTGCGTGATCGTCGTGAAGGGCTGGAACGTCGCGCGACTCAAGCGCCTCACGAAGAACGCCGAGCAGCAGTTCTGGCACTCGGACGATCTCGCCGACGGCGTGAAGAAACTCGGCAGCGGCTCGCCTGAAGACAACCCGTTCCTCGCGCTCGCGCTGTCGGGCCAGGAAGCCGCCGATCATCATCACCAGACGCAGCCGCATCTGCACGACCGCATGGACGTGTCGGACTGGGTCACCCGCTGCCTTAAGGACACCATGGACGAGTCGGTCGCGAAGATGCAAAGCGGCCTCGCCATTCTTGCCTCGATCGGCAGCACGGCGCCGTTCGTCGGCCTGTTCGGCACGGTGTGGGGCATCTATCACGCACTGCTTACGATTGGCGCAACGGGCCAAACCTCGATCGACGCCGTGGCCGGCCCCGTGGGTGAAGCGCTCATCATGACCGCGTTCGGCCTGTTCGTCGCCATTCCCGCCGTGCTGGGCTACAACGCCCTCACCCGCGCCAACAAGGCAATCGTCTCGAAGCTCAACCGCTTCGCGCACGGCCTGCATGCCTTCTTCGTGACGGGCGCGCGCCTCTCCTCGACGGCCCGTGGCCAGTCGAAGGAAGGCAACACGGGCAACCTGCGTGTCGCTGCGCGCAGCCATTAAAGAGCGGAGGCAAGCATCATGGCGATGAGCCCCTTTGCCAGCGACGACGACGATGGCCTGATGAACGAAATCAACATGACGCCGCTCGTCGACGTCATGTTGGTTCTCCTGATCGTTTTCATGGTGACGATTCCCGTGATTCGTCACGCCGTGAAGATCGACCTGCCGCACGCGAGCAGCCAGAAGGAAGACACGAAGCCCGCGCAGATCAATATCTCGATCGAAGCGGACGGCACGGTGCTGTGGGACGGCACGCAAGTGGACGACGCAGCGCTGAACCAGAAGATCGCGGCCGCGGCGCAAACCACGCCGCAGCCGGAACTGCATTTGAACGCGGACCGCAAGGTGCAATACGAACGCGTTGCACAGGTGATGTCCGCGGCGCAGAGCGGCGGCCTCACGAAGCTTGGCTTCGTCACCGACCCGGCGCATCACTAAGCGGCTCGCTGCGTGCATCGGTGCGCGCAGCACGCTTAATTCAGCGGTACAAAGTAAAAGGCCTTCATCGTCAGATGAAGGCCTTTTTTCGTGCGCACGCGGCGCATTCGGGCGGTGGCGGCGACTCCCCGACAATCGATCGGTTCACACCGGCACATGCGACTGCCGTGGGCAACACGGACTGCGCTTTCGGCCCTGAAGGCCCACTATGATAGCGGCCATCAATTCCCGCTCAAGACCGGTGCTTGGCGAGAAGGACTTCAATATATTCCTCTCGCTTCACGCCTACAAGAGTTAGGCCATTGAATGTAGCGATGGCTGGTCACGCTTGAATGCCTAAAAACAAATGGCGCTATACGTAATGCACGAATGCACTGCGCAGCAAGCCAAGCTTCATACAAGCGCACGCGCGTGCACGTTCGCAAAGCTTCATGCCGTTTCGATCTTGCTGGCGCTCTTTGTGCGTGGCAGCCCAACCTGCGCGCTCGGTGTGCTCTGCCCTTCTGCCTTCGCTGCAAGCGCGGCAACGTCGCTTCTGAGCGGACACTCCTGCTGCAAGCTCTTATCGGCATCGAGCACTTCCACGAGGTAATCGACGAAGGCGCGCACGGCGGGAACCATACCCTGACGCGAGAGGAATACCGCATAGAGTTGCGGCACCGGCAACGTCCAGCCCGGCATCACGGGCGAGAGCTTGCCCGTGCGCAGCGCGGCGCCATACATCATCTCCGGCAATGCAGCGATGCCAAGGCCTTGCAAGGCGGCCTCACGGATCGTCGTGAGATCCGCGGTGATGAGGCGCGGCTCGTGTTCGTGTGAATGACGCGTGCCATCGGGTGCGATGAGCTGGAACACGTGGCGCCCGTCGCCCGTGGGTGTATCGAGCGTTTCGAAGCGCGAAAGGTCCTCGGGGGTGAGCGGCGGCGCGTTCTGCGAGAGCAGGCTCGGCGCACCCACCAGCATCTGCTCGGTGCGCCACAGCGGCCGCACCACGATATTGGCGTTCTGCGGCGGCTCGGAGCGCACGCGCAACGCGATATCCACGGAATCTTCGAACAGGTCGATCACGCGGTTCGTCACGCGCATCACCACCCGCACCTCAGGGTAGCGATGCATGAATTCCGGAATCACCTGCGAAAAGATGGTCTGCGAAAGCGTGACCGGCACACTCACGCGCACCGTGCCGCGCGGCGACGAGCGCAGCGACTGAACGACGTTCACCGCGGCCTGCGCTTCGGCGAGCATCGCACGGCAATGCTCGTAGAAGAGTTCGCCCGCCTCCGTCAGCGCGAGCTTGCGCGTGGAGCGCTGCAACAGGCGCACGCCGAGCGAGGCCTCGAGTTCGCTCACCCGCCGCGACAGACGCGACTTCGAGATGCCAAGCACGCGTTCGGCAGCGGAAAAGCCGCCATGCTCGATCACCTGCGAGAAGTACATCAGGTCGTTGAGGTTATGCGAATCGATTTTCATGTCGTCGTTCCAGCGATGGGACAATCCATTGCGATGAGGCCGTAAAACAGGCCAAATTGGGTACCTATAATAGCGGTTTGTTTCGCATATAACGCAATTCCCACAATTCGAGGTGAGATCCATGACCACGACCCGCACGATCGAACGCGTTTATCCCGCAGTTCGCACCACCGAGGGTGGCGGATTCATCGTCCATCGGCCGTTCCCGACCCGCCAGCTGATGGACTTCGATCCGTTCCTGCTGCTCGACGAGATGGGCCCCGTTGATTACGCGCCCGGCGAGGCCAAGGGTGCGCCCGACCACCCGCACCGCGGTTTCGAAACCGTCACTTACATGGTCGAGGGCCGCTTCGGCCATAAGGACTCGGCGGGCCACTCGGGCACGCTGCGCCCCGGCGACGTGCAATGGATGACGGCCGGCGCAGGCGTGATCCACAGCGAAATGCCCGACCCCGAATTCACGCGCACGGGCGGCCGCATGCATGGTCTGCAGCTGTGGGTGAACCTGCCCGCGCGCGACAAAATGATGGCGCCGCGCTACCAGGAACTGCCCACGGAGCAAATTCCGGTGGGCCGCTCGAAGGACGGCAAGGTCTCGGTGAAGGTCATTGCCGGCGAAGCGCTCGGTGCAAAGGCCGCAATCGAAACGCGCACGCCGATTCTCTACCAGCACTTCACGCTCGCGCCCGGCGCGCGCGTGGAGCAGCCGGTGCCGAGCGAATACCGCGTGTTTGCATACGGGCTCTCGGGCACCGGTCTGTACGGCCCGCAGGGGCAAGCCATCGATGCCCAGCAGATGGTGACGTTCGCGAGCGACGGCGACACCGTCACGATCGCCGCTTCGGCCGACGCGAGCGCGCCGCTCGAGGTGCTGCTGATCGGCGGCGTGCCGCTGAACGAACCGGTCGTGCGCTACGGCCCGTTCGTGATGAACACGGAGCAGGAGATCCGCCAGGCGGTGCTCGACTATCAGGCCGGGCGCATGGGACGCATCGCTCACTGAAACCGGGGCGAGCGCCGCAGCGGGTTCTGTCGCATCGCCACAGGCACGCCCGCTTTCCGTCACAATAAGGTTTCCGGAGCGCGCAACGCAGGTCGCGCGCCCGTCCCTCTTTAACCGTCCCGCCCGCGAGGAGCGCATGGCCGAACCCGCAGTCACCGCACACATTGGCTCGACGAACTATCAGGTCCAGTTCGACGACGGCACCCACACCTGGATCGCGGACGAACCCGCCTCGCTCGGCGGCGGCGACCGCGGACCGTCGCCCTTCTCGCTCTTGCTCTCGAGCCTTGGCGCCTGCACTTCCATCACGCTGAAGATGTACGCGCAGCGCAAGGAGTGGCCGCTCGAAGGCGTACGCGTGAAGCTCACGATGGAAACCGGCAGCGAAGGCACCAGGATCGACCGCCAGATCGCGCTCGAAGGCGCACTCACCGAAGAGCAGCGCGAGCGCCTGCTGCAGATCGCCAACGCCTGCCCGGTCCACAAGGTGCTCACGAACACGATCGCGATCCGCACGGGCCTCGTCGTCGCTTGAGCGGCGGCGCAAGGACACAAACACAGGAAGGCGCCGCCTTGAATTTCGAACACCTCATCCAGATCAACGATCCGCTGAACCCGCTCGTCGAGGCCATGACGCGCGAGCAGCTGTGGGAAGGGCTGGTGCTGCGCGCCGAGCAGCCGCAGCTCTTCGTGATCGGGCTCGACAGCTGCACGATCCTCTCGCGCACCGAGAGCACGATGGAGCGCGAGCTGCACTATGGCCACGCCACGGTGCGCGACCGCGTCACGCTCACACCCAACGAGAGCGTGCGCTACGACATCATGGCAACGCCCGAGTACGTGGGCGGCTCGCTCACGATGACGATCGAGCAGCCCGATCCGCTGCAGCTCTTTCTGCGCTTCGAGTACCGCACGACGCTGCCGACCGCCGACACCGAGGACGATCGCCAGACCTCCGAGATCGTGAAGTCGGCTTATCGCGAGTCGGATATCGACACCGTGCGGCTCATCCGCCAGTTCGTGCAAGGCGACGGCAACGCGCCGAACGCGCTGCACTGAAGGCACCCGGCGTTTGTCAAACCGCCCTGTGCGGGATGGCAAACGCCGATTCATGACACAACGTCCGCTTCGGCTCAGGCTATCGGTTTTCGATTTCGATGAATATCTCGTAGTTGTAAATGTGAACGATTATCATTTAGAATCATTCCATCGAATCGAGACAAAGACGTCACGTTCATGACCGAACTGAACCGCACCTCCACGCTAAGCTTGCGCCGCAACGGCAGCTCGGCACTGACCAGCGCACGGCCCAAACCTGCCGTCGCTCAGCCGAAGCCGCGCAAAATCGCCGAAACGGCGGCCGCCGCGCCAGGCGACGAGCGCAAGCTGGATAGCGCGGCGCTGCTGCAAGGCCGCAGCCATGTGAGCATCATGCACAACGGCGAGACGTATCAGCTGCGGGCCACCCGGCTCGGCAAGCTGATCCTGACGAAATAGGAAACCGCGAGGTTTCAACCGGGTATTGTGGGGACCGCCTCCTCTGAGAGGCGTTGGGGCATTAGCCAGCAACGACGGCTTGCACGCGAGATCTAGACCCCTTCGTGCAGACATCCTTCAAGCTTCAAGCCAGCCGTCGAAGCAAGCCACGCCATTTTTTTGTTCTCACAGCTGTGTCGATCCGGAGTTGGCGCTTTAGCGCGTACTCCGGTCCCATGCAAAGCACGGAGTGGCGCGCGAAGCGTGAGCCGCCCGAGGCTATGCACCCCGAGCAAAAGCCGCGGCACGAGTCCGCGGCTTTTGTTTTTCTGGCGCCGCTACGCGCGGCGATGGATGCGCTTACTCGACCCCAAGCGCCACAATGCCAGCACGCGCAATAGCCGCATCCTGATCGGACTTCACGCCCGACACCCCTACCGCGCCAATGACATCGCCGTTCACGATGACGGGCACGCCGCCTTCCAGCATGCCGGTGAGCGGCGCGCTGAGAAACGCCGTGCGGCCCTGCTTGATGACGTCCTCGTACACCTTGCTCTCGCGGCGCCCTAGCGCGGCGGTGCGGGCCTTGGCTACGGCGATTTCGGCGGTAATGGGCGAGGCGGCGTCGAGCCGGCGTAGATACAGCAGATGGCCGCCATCATCGACGATGGCAATCGTCACGATCCATTCATTCGCGCGGGCGTGCGCAACGGCTGCGTCGGCTACCCGGATCACGTCTTCGTCGGTCAGTACTGCTCGCGTTCGCATGCGTCTCTCCGAAAAGTCAAAAACCGGGTTTGGCGTGTCCCACGCCAACCCGGTCCTTCAGAGTAACCCAGACTTGTGCCGCGACGCGCTGATGCCTCGTATGTCGGCTATATCAGCAGCAGACGAAGAAACGTCGACGCGCGCTCAGCGCACCCAGCCCCAGAACATGAGCCACCACGCGCTGTCCACCACGGCGAGCGCGAGCGCGAAGCCCGCGAACGCCAGCGCGCGCTGCCAGAACCGCGAGCTGTAGCGGCCCGTCACACGCCAGGCGAGCCAGGCGCTCCAGAGATTCGTGATGACGAGAATCGCAATGCGCACCTCGGCGGCCCAGTCTAGCGGCACGTGCTCGGCGCGCAGAAGCGAGAGCGTCGTGGCCGAGAGGCCGAGGAACACGCCCGCGCCCGCCAGAGGAATCAGCGACTGCGCGAAGTGATGCAGGCGCCGCATCTCGAAACGCCCGAGCACGGCCGTCGAGCCCGCGAGGATCACGAGCAGCGCCGTGCCATACACGAGCGCCGTGGCGACGATATAGCCCACGATCATCGTGCCGTCGAGCCACGAGAACACGTCGTTCTGCTCCGGGTAATGCGTGAGCAGGAACCACGGCGCGTTCGTGTCGAGCGGCCAGGTGATGTCGCGGTCGATGAGCCAGCCGGCGAGCCATTGCTTGATGCCGATAAACCACGGCGAGCCCGTCCAGTGGAACGCGCCGATCGCCACACCGAGCAGGCCGTAGAGAATCAGCGCGGTGTCCCACGGGTTCGCCTGGCTGTCGCCCAGCTCGACCACTTCTTCCCCGGGCGAGCGCCACGAGAGCGCAATGGCGTCGCGATGGCCGCTGCAGCGTCCGCACATGTGGCACTGCGCGGCGCCCTTCATGTTGCGCAGCGGCACGAGCGGCGCGCAGTTCACGGGAATCACGCGATGCCCGCCGTGCTCGCCGTGCGTGTAGGAGTTGCGCCAGGCGTCTTCGTCGACCTTGAAGCGAAACGGCGCGAGACGCGCGAGAAGCGCAAAAACCCCGTTCACGGGGCAGAGATACTTGCACCAAACGCGCTTCTCGCGCCCGTACAGAAAACCGATCACCATCGCGCCGAGCGTCGAGCCGCCCAGCACGAGCAACACCGCCTTGGGGTACTGGTAGACGCTCACCATCTGACCGTAGATCGTGGTGAGGCCAAAGGCCACGAAAGGCCAGCCGCCCCAGCGCATCCAGCGCGGAATCGCGCGGCCGCGTCCGAACTTGCTGGCGAACTCGGTGAGCGCGCCTTCGGGGCAGAGCACGCCGCACCACACGCGGCCGAACATCACCATCGAGAGCAGCACGAACGGCCACCAGATGCCCCAGAACACGAACTGCGCCGCGAGCGTGAGGTTGTTCCACAGGTGCGCCGTGTCGCCGGGCAGCGGCATTGCCGCCGGCACGAGAATCAGGAATGCGTAGACGGCAACGACGACCCACTGCACGGCGCGGATCGCCGCGCCGTGACGTTGCATCCACTGGCCCGCCTGGGCGAGCTTGCCAGGGCGCCCGTTTGGCTGCGTCGGGCGAGCGGATGCACAACTCATGCTGCCTTCCTCTTCGCAACCACGCCCGCGCGGCCGGTCGCGCGCCGCACGAGGAACCACACCACGAGCCAGTACACGGCATAGGCGACCAGGTTCATGAGCGCCGGATGCGCGCGGTAGCCCGTGAGCGTCGCGACGAGCGAGCCGAAGGTGCTCGAGTCGTCGAGGATCGCCGAGGAGTTCCACACCTGGTCGACGATGGTCGGCAGGATTTCCTTGTCGATCAGCTTGTCTACGCCGGTCTGGAACAGGCCCGCGCCGAGGAACAGCAGCATGATCTCGGTGATGCGGAAGAAGTGCCGCCACGAGAAGATCTTGCCGCCCAGCTGAAGCAGATAGAACGTGAGGAACGCCAGCGCGAGGCCGATCAGCACTGCGAGATACTGGCTCGCGTCCACATGGCCCGACTGACCGAAGCCGAGGCCGTAGAGAAAGATCACCGTCTCGCTGCCTTCACGCGCGATGGCCAGCGCGACGAGAATCGTCACGCCCCACCAGTTCGCGTCGCGCGTGCTCTTTTCCAGCGACTCTTCCATCTCGCGCTTGAGCGTGCGGCCGTGGCGTTTCATCCACAGCACCATCTGCACGATCAGCACGCACGCCACCAGCACCATGCCGGTCTGGAAGTAGTCCTGCGCGTCGCCCGACAGCACTTCGGTGAAGCCGACCAGCGCCGCGCCGAGCGCGACAGCGGCAACGATGCCGAGCGCCACGCCGCCCCACAGGTACGGCACGCCGCGCCGCGCATCGGCGTCGCCGTTTTTCAGCCACGCATAAAGAATCCCGACGACGAGCAGCGCTTCGACGCTCTCCCGCCACACGATGAACATCACCTGACCCATTCAACACCTCCCGCTACCGGCGCTACACGCCAGCGGCCTTACTTCGCTACGCTTATTTCGCGACGCTTATTTCGCGACGATCACGCCCTGCGCCTGCTGGTGGAAATCGTCGAAGAACTTGTACTCGCCCGGATCGAGCGGCGCGATCACAACGAAGGAATCCGCGCCGGGCGCCAGCACCTTTTCCTTGCGCAACTGAACGCTCTCGAACTCCGCGGCGCCCTTGCCCGTATTGCGCACCTCGATCTTGATGCGCTTACCCGCCGGCACTTCGATGCGCGCCGGGTTGAGCTTGCCGTCGTTCATTTCGAGCTTGAACGTGGGCAGATCTTCGGCGTGCGCGATCGTGGCCACGCCCGCGAGCGACACCGCAAAAGACGCGCTGAGCGCGAGCGCCGCAAACTTCCGCTTTCCAGTCATGGGTTTTACCTGCTCCTTGCTGCCATTCATGCGGCGGCGCTGGACGAGATACGCGCCGCCGCTCGCACCGCCTGGTGACACTAACTACGACTTAGTAACCGCCCTTCTTGCCGATGCCCGCGAACGGGAAATCGTATTCCAGCGTGATCGGCTTGAACCACGGGCCCACGCCCGTTTCCTTGTCGACGTGACGGCCGAACGCCATGTGGCCCGTCTGCATCGGCGCCTCGACGATCAGCTTGAGGTGGTACTTGCCGGGGCCGGCGAGCTTCACGTTGTCGCCGTAGTGCGGGCCGTCGTTGGCGACCATCGGCATCAGGTCGCCCTTTTGCACGTAGCTCGAACCCGGCTTGGTGAGTTCGTAGTGAACCTGCAGATACGGCATCCAGTCGCCTTCGGCGAAGCCGGTCGGGTTGTTCTTGACCGCGTGGATGTCCGATTCGAGGTGAATGTCGGAATCCGAGGCCTTGCGCATCATGCCTTCCGGCTCCATCGTGATCGGCTGCAGATAGACCGCGCCAATTTCCATGCCGCCCTGGATTGCCTGCTTGCCGATCGGGTATTCCGCCGCGTTGGCCGCAAGCGCCGCCGTGGCGGCCGCGATGACGGCAGTGCCGCGCAAGAGAGAGTGAATCCGCATCGAAACTCCTGGTTTTTATATATGAGGGTTACATCCGACCTACGTTCGCTGCGTCCATGTAATAACGCTAATGCGAACAATTCTCAATAATGGCGAAGTTTAACACCGATGCAGATGAGGGACAAATTCGGAGGCGCGGAAAACCCAACCGCGACAGGGTTTTAGCAGCGATTTGTTAACAGGGGCTTACGGCGGCTAGCGGCCCGGTTGCAGCGTCGGGATCTGACGAAAGGCATTCGAATGGAACAGGCAGGGTGCGGCGCAAAGCCGCCCCACCCGCCTCGTGGCCCGATGCTCAGATCGGATGGTCGCCCACGTTCGCCCCGAACACGCGCTGGCGCAGCACCGCGAGTTGATCGCGCGTCTGGGCAGCCTTCTCGAATTCGAGGTTCTTCGCGTAGTCCATCATCTGCTTTTCGAGCTTCTTGATTTCCTTGGCGATCTGCTTCTCGGACATGTCCTCGAACTTCGCGCGCTCCTGCTCCTCGCGCAGCTCGGCGCGGGCTTCATCGACGTTGTAGACGCCGTCGATGATGTCCTTGATGCGCTTGACCACGCCGCGCGGCACGATGCCGTTCTCTTCGTTGAAGTGGATCTGCTTGGCGCGGCGGCGCTCGGTTTCGTCGATCGCTCGGCGCATCGAGTCGGTAATGCGGTCGCCATAGAGAATGGCCTTGCCGTTCACGTTACGCGCGGCACGCCCGATCGTCTGGATGAGTGAGCGCTCGGCGCGCAGGAAGCCTTCCTTGTCGGCGTCGAGAATCGCCACGAGCGAGACTTCGGGAATGTCGAGGCCTTCGCGCAGCAGGTTGATGCCCACGAGCACGTCGAAAGTGCCCAAACGCAGGTCGCGGATGATCTCCACGCGCTCGACCGTGTCGATGTCGCTATGCAGATAGCGCACCTTCACGCCGTGGTCCGAGAGAAACTCGGTGAGCTGCTCGGCCATGCGCTTGGTGAGCGTCGTGACGAGCACGCGCTCGCCCACGGCCACGCGCTCGTTGATCTCGCCGAGCACGTCGTCGACCTGCGTCGATGCGGGCCGCACCTCGATCACCGGGTCGACGAGGCCCGTGGGCCGCACGACCTGTTCCGCGATCTGACCCGTCACCTTCTTCTCGTAGTCGGCGGGCGTGGCCGAAACGAACACGACCTGGCGCATCTTGCGCTCGAACTCGTTGAACTTGAGCGGCCGGTTGTCGAGCGCAGAAGGCAGCCGGAAGCCGTAGTCGACGAGATTTTCCTTGCGCGCGCGGTCGCCGTTGTACATGCCGTTGAACTGGCCGATCAGCACGTGCGACTCGTCGAGGAACATCATGGCGTCGGTCGGCAGGTAATCGACGAGCGTGGGCGGCGGCTCGCCGGGCAGCGCGCCCGAAAAGTGCCGCGAGTAGTTCTCGATGCCCTTGCAGAAGCCCAGTTCCTGAAGCATTTCCAGATCGAAGCGCGTGCGCTGCTCGAGGCGCTGCGCCTCCACGAGCTTGCCTTCCGTATGGAAGAACTCGAGGCGCTCGCGCAATTCGGACTTGATGGTTTCAACGGCGCGCAGCACGGTCTCGCGCGGCGTCACATAGTGCGACGACGGATAGACGGTAAAGCGCGGAATCTTCTGGCGCACGCGGCCCGTGAGCGGATCGAAGAGCTGCAGCGTTTCCACTTCGTCGTCGAACAGTTCCACGCGCACGGCCATTTCGGCGTGTTCGGCCGGGAAAATGTCGATGGTGTCGCCGCGCACGCGGAACGTGCCGCGCTGGAAGTCCTGCTCGTTGCGCGTGTATTGCATGGCGATCAGGCGCGCGATGACGTCGCGCTGGCCGAGACGGTCGCCGTGGCGCAGCGTGAGAATCATCTGGTGGTACTCGGACGGATTGCCGATACCGTAGATTGCCGAAACCGTCGCAACGATCACCACGTCGCGCCGCTCCATCAGGCTCTTGGTGGCCGAAAGCCGCATCTGCTCGATGTGCTCGTTGATCGACGAATCCTTCTCGATGAAGAGATCGCGCTGCGGCACATAGGCTTCCGGCTGGTAGTAGTCGTAGTACGAGACGAAGTACTCGACGGCATTGCGCGGGAAGAACTCGCGGAACTCGGCGTAGAGCTGCGCGGCGAGCGTCTTGTTCGGCGCGAACACGATGGCCGGGCGGCCCAGGCGCGCGATGGTGTTCGCCATCGTGTAGGTCTTGCCCGAGCCCGTCACGCCAAGCAGCGTCTGGAACGAGAGGCCGTCCTCCACGCCTTCCACGAGCGTTTCGATGGCCGTCGGCTGGTCGCCGGCCGGCGGGTACGGCTGGTAGAGCTGGAACGGCGAGCCTTCGTACTGGACGAATTTCGACTCGTCGAGCGCGCTCGCGTCGGCGACGGTGTGGTCGGACATGGGGGGCATCCTGTGCGCGGAGCAAACAACTATTCTAGCGTCTTGCCGAATCTTGCCGATGGGCAAGCCTGGGGCGAGACGAGGCGGGGTCAGCCATACATGGGGCGCAACGGCAGTAGTGCAAGGCCCGCGCGTCGCGGCCACGGCGAACGCCCAGGCAGACGCCCAAGCGGGCGCGCGCCAGAAATCGCCCAATCGTGCCGGAAATAGCCCTGAAAGCGGCGCGGAGAATGGCAAATCCGCGGAAATCCGGCTTGAGGATTCGTTACAATAGCGAGTTCCGTGGCCGGTGCAGCATGCGGCCCAACCGATCTTCCTTCACTTTTGCCGAACGATCATGTCCCTCTTTTCCGCTGTCGAACTCGCCCCCCGCGACCCGATCCTGGGTCTGAACGAAGCCTATAACGCCGATGCGCGCGCGACCAAGGTGAACCTCGGTGTGGGCGTGTACACCAACGAAGAAGGCAAGATCCCGCTGCTGCGCGCGGTGCGCGAAGCCGAAAAGGCGCGTGTGGAAGCCGGTCTGCCGCGCGGCTATCTGCCGATCGAAGGTCTCGGCGCATATGACGCCGCCGTGCAAAAACTGCTGCTCGGCGACGATTCGCCGCTGATCGCCGCGGGCCGCGTCGTGACGGCGCAGGCGCTGGGCGGCACGGGGGCGCTTAAGATCGGCGCCGACTTCCTCAAGCGCGTGAACCCGAACGCCAAGGTCGCGATCAGCGACCCGAGCTGGGAAAACCACCGCGCCCTGTTCGAAAGCGCAGGGTTTGAAGTCATCGCGTATCCGTACTACGACGCGCAGACCAACGGCGTGAACTTCGAAGGCATGCTCACGGCGCTGAACGGCTACGCCGCCGGCACCGTCATCGTGCTGCACGCGTGCTGCCACAACCCGACCGGCGTGGACCTCACGGTCGACCAGTGGAAGCAGATCATCGAAGTCGTGAAGGCGCGCAACCTCGTGCCGTTCCTCGACATCGCGTATCAGGGCTTTGGCGACGGCATCGCGGAAGACGGCGAAGTCGTGCGCCTCTTCGCCGCTTCGGAACTCAACGTGTTCGTTTCGTCGTCGTTCTCGAAGTCGTTCTCGCTGTACGGCGAACGTGTGGGCGCGCTGTCGATCCTCACGAGCAGCAAGGAAGAATCGGCGCGCGTGCTCTCGCAGCTCAAGCGCGTGATCCGCACGAACTATTCCAACCCGCCGACGCACGGCGGCTCGGTGGTCGCAGCCGTGCTCGGCTCGGCCGACCTGCGCGCCATGTGGGAAGCGGAACTCGGCGAAATGCGCAACCGCATCCGCGCGATGCGCACGGGCCTCGTCGAGCGCCTCACGGCCGCTGGCGTGGACCGCGACTTCAACTTCATCAACGTGCAACGCGGCATGTTCTCGTACTCGGGCCTGACGGCTGCGCAAGTCGACCGCCTGCGCGAAGAGTTCGGCATCTACGCCGTGAGCACGGGCCGCATCTGCGTGGCCGCGCTGAACACGCGCAACCTCGACGTCGTGGCAAGCGCAGTCGCACAAGTGCTGAAGTAAAGGCGTTGCCGCAACGCGGCGTGCTGATGCGATAAAAAAGGCGTCCGTTCGAAAGAACGGACGCCTTTTTCTTTGTCGAGTGGCAAAAGGCGCGAATGACTCAGGCGCCGTGGCCACGCATATCGCGATGGATATCGTGCGTGACGAAACCCGAGTCGTTATCGGGCTTGTCGAGCCAGCCCGGCTGCGCGAGCGAGGCGCGGATGTCCTGCAAACCGCTTGCCCAGTGTTCGCGCATGGTCGAGATGCCGAACTGGTAGTCCTTGAAGTGCCCCTCGTATTCCTTCTGCCGGTAGATGAGGTGGATTACGTTGTACTTCTTCGAGCACGACAGCTCGTCCGCCAGTGCGACCCACGGATCATTGCGATGCTCGGGCGCGACGCGATCGAGCACCTCGCGCAGCACATGGCGGTAACGCTGCGAGCGCTGCAGGATGTCGGTCACGAGACGCGTGCGGCTCGAATACTGAATGTCCTTCACGCGGCCCTGCACGTCGATGAGGTTGTCGGGCACCGGTCCGCGTGCGCTCCAGAGATCGACCTGGAACGCGAGCGTGTCGCGCCGCGGCGTGGTCTGGATCACCTCATAGAGCGGCGTGTTCGACATCAGGCCGCCGTCCCAGTAGTACTCGCCGTCGATCTCCACCGCCGCGAAGCCTGGCGGCAGCGCGCCCGAGGCAATGAAATGCTCGGGGCGCAGCTTCGTGGTCTTGTTGTCGAAATAGACGAAGTTGCCGCTGCCCACGTTGACCGCGCCCACCGACACGCGCGTTTCGCCCGAGTTGATGCGCTCGAAGTCGCACAGACGTTCCAGCGTCGCCTTGAGCGGCTTCGTGTCGTAGTAGCTGGCCGTTTCGGGCGAGCCCGACCCATGAGGCAGCGGCGGCGGAAAGCGCGGCACGAAAAAGCCCTTCTGCCCTTCCATGATCGCGCCTGCCGCCTGCATGGCCGTGAACGTCTTGCGCACGGCGGCATTCGCATTGAAGAGCGCGTGCTCGACGAAGGACGGCAACGGGAAGCTGTAGGCCGGCTGGCAGATCGTTTCCCAGAACTCGCGCAGACGCGCCACGCGATGCTCAGGCGCATTGCCCGCGATGATGGCGGTATTGAGCGCGCCAATTGAAATGCCCGCGATCCAGTTGGGCGCAATGCCGGCCTCGACGAGCCCTTCGTACACGCCCGCCTGATACGCGCCGAGCGCCCCGCCCCCCTGCAGCGTGAGCGCGATGGTTTCCCACTCCTTGGCCTGCGGGCCGCACTGGGAAACATGCGGATGCGGTGCGTTGCCGGCATGCGCGCCGGACTGTGCACTGGCATGCGCGCCGACTTCGTCGTCGACTGCGCTCGACTGGACCTGCCCTTTCTTGCGTTGCGCCATTGCCGCGCCTCCTGCGCTCGATGCCTGCGTTATTGCATGAACCAGCCGTGGCTCACCACGAAGGACTGGCCGGTGAACGCAGCGCTCGGGAACGCCGAGAGGAAGAGCACGGTTTGCGCGACGTCCTCGACGGTCGTGAAAATACCGTCCACTGTGCCGCCGAGCATCACGCGCTTGACCACTTCTTCTTCGGAGATGCCGAGTTCCTTGGCCTGCTCCGGAATCTGCTTTTCCACGAGAGGCGTGCGCACGAAGCCCGGACACACCACGTGCGAGCGCACATTGTGCTTGCCGCCCTCCTTGGCGAGTACGCGCGCGAGGCCGAGCAGCGCGTGCTTGGCCGCGACATAGGCCGACTTCAGCGGCGACGCCTCGTGCGAGTGGACCGAACCCATGTAGATCACCACGCCGCCGCGGTCGTCCTTGTACATGTGCTTGAGCACCGCCTTGGTGGTGAGGAATGCGCCGTCCACATGGATGGCCTGCATCTTCTTCCAGTCGGAAAACGCGTAGTTCTCGATCGGGTTCACGATCTGGATGCCGGCGTTCGAGATGAGGATATCGACCGGGCCGAGTTCGGCCGCGACGCGGTCGATGCCCTGGTTCACGGCGTCCTCATTGGTCACGTCCATGGCGACGCCGATGGCCTTGCCGCCTGCGCCCTTGATCTCTTCGGCCACGGCGTCCGCGCCGCTCTGGTTCAGGTCGGCGATGGCGACCGCAGCGCCTGCCTGCGCGAGCGTGAGGGCGATCTGCTTGCCAATGCCGCTGGCCGCGCCGGTAACGACTGCGACCTTGCCATCGAGTTTCGTGTTCAGTGAGAGAGACGACATCGGGCACCTCCAGGTGAGTGAACGGGACAGGATGAAACCTCGGAGCGCGCGCCGTCAAACCTGACGAATGGCTTATGCCATCCGGCCGGATGTTGCGTCGCGGCCAACCAGGCTATTGTGCATGAACCCGTCTCGTCCAAGCATCGAGCAAGACAAGCAAAAGCGATTTTCGCCGCAGTGCAAAGCGCAATGCGGCATGCCAGCCACCGCAAGGCCGTTCAGCAACAATGGCCAAGTCGTGCTAGCTTTATCGGCTCACAAGGAGGCGTTAATGAACTATCGGCGACTGGGCCGCTCAGGCCTGCAGGTAAGCGAACTGTCCATCGGCTCGTGGGTCACCTACGGAAACCAGGTCGACGCCAGGCTCGCGCGCGAATCGCTCGCGGCGGCGCGCGACGCGGGCATCAACTTCTTCGACAACGCCGAGGCTTATGCAGGCGGCAAGTCGGAAGAGCTCATGGGCCAGGCGCTCAAGGAGCTAGCGTGGCCGCGCGTGAGCTACGTGGTCTCGACCAAGTTCTACTGGGGCTTGAACGAAGCGCCCAACCAGTACCACACGCTCAACCGCAAGTACCTCATGAACGCGATCGACGGCTCGCTCAAGCGGCTGCAGCTCGAATATGTCGATCTCGTGTTCTGCCACCGTCCCGACCCGAACACGCCGGTCGAGGAAACCGTCTGGGCGATGAGCGACATGATCACGCGCGGCAAGGCGCTCTACTGGGGCACGTCGGAATGGAGCGCCGACGAAATCCGCGCCGCGTGGGAAATTGCGGAGCGTCATCACCTGCACAAGCCGGTCATGGAGCAGCCGCAGTACAACCTGTTCCACCGCACGCGCGTGGAAGACGAATACCGCCGGCTTTACGAGGACATTGGCCTCGGCCTCACCACCTGGAGCCCGCTCGCCTCGGGCCTGCTCACCGGCAAATATCGCGGCGGCGTGCCGTCGGGCAGCCGCGCGGAACTGCAGGGCTACGACTGGCTGCGCAAGAATGTTACCGACCCTGACAAGAACGAGATCGTCGGCAAGCTCGCCGAGTTCGCGAAACAGCTCGACTGCTCGGTGGGGCAGCTGGCGCTCGCGTGGATCCTGAAGAATCCGCATGTGAGCACAGTCATCACCGGGGCCTCGCGTATCGAGCAGATCGGCGAAAACATGAAGGCGCGCGACGTGGCGGAAAAGATCACGCCGGACGTCAAGGCGCAGATCGAGGCCATCGTCGGCGACGCTTACGACTGACGTCTCGCGCATGCCCGCAACGCGCGGCGCGCTCGCCGCCGTCGGATGGGCGCACGCCTGAGCGCATCCGGGAGGTTGGCGTACTGCGGGTGACTCGCGTTGCGGCTGCGCACTCGTGGTGACGTACAATACGCGGCCTCGCTGCGCGCACCGCTGCTTCGGTAGCGGTGTGCGTATGGCGCAGGCAGGCGGCGCAGCAATCGCGCCGCCGCCGTTTTCCCCGTTCTCACCGGACTTCGTGTCCCGTCCATCATGCTGAGCTACCGTCACGCCTTCCACGCCGGCAATCATGCCGATGTCCTGAAACACGCCGTCGTCGTGCAACTGCTGCATTACCTCGGCAAGAAGGACAAGGCGTACTGGTACATCGACACCCACGCGGGCGCGGGCGCCTACGCGTTGCGCGAAGGCTACGCCACGAAGAACGCCGAGTTCGACACAGGCATCGGCAAGCTGTGGGGCCGCAACGACCTGCCTGCGGCGCTCGCCGAGTACGTGGACGAAGTGGCGGCGCTGAACCCCGATGGCGACTTGCGCTTCTACCCGGGCTCTCCCTATCTCGCGTGGCGTCTCATGCGCGAGCAGGACCGCATGCGGCTCTTCGAATTGCACAGCACGGAAATCGACGTGCTGCGCCACCGCTTCCACGACGCGGGGCGCCGCGTGATGATCTACGCAGGCGACGGCTTCGACGGCATCAAGGCGCTCCTGCCCCCGCCGCCGCGCCGTGCGCTCGTGCTGATCGACCCGTCTTTCGAGGACAAGCGCGACTACGCGCGCACGCTGACCTGCGTCGAGGAAAGCCTCAAGCGCTTCGCGAACGGCACCTATGCAGTGTGGTATCCGCAGGTCACGCGTCCCGAGTCGCAGCGCTTTCCGGAGCAACTCAAGCGCCTGCAGGACAAGAACTGGCTGCACCTCACGCTTTCAGTGAGCAATCCGCCCGAAGACGGTTTCGGCCTTTACGGCAGCGGCATGTTCATCCTGAACCCGCCCTACACGCTCGAAGCGGCGATGAAAGAGGCGCTGCCCTGGCTCGTGAAAACGCTCGGCCAGGACGCCGGCGCACAGTTCAAGATCGAGTCGCGCGGCGACTGAGCCGCGCGAACCGCCTCACTCCGCTTGAGGCGTCACTGCCCGGCCGGCAACGGCTGGGGAAGCGGCGGCGTTTCGCGATGAGGCGGGCGTGGCGGCCGCGGCGGCGGATTCGGCCGACCGCCGCCCTGCTGCACTTCCACATACGGCGCGACGACATAGGGCTGCGACGAATCCGGCGCAAGACCCGCCGGCTGCGCCGCCTGCACCATCGGTTCGTGCGAGAGCGGCGCGTTTTGCAGAACGATGCCCGGTTGACCGTCGCTAATCCCTCTTTGCGTATCCAGAATCAGCGGCTGCCCCGCATGCACGCTGGCGCTGGCGCACGCCATGACGACGGCGATCAGCCCCGCACGCGCAACAGAAAAACGCCGCGGCGCGCGGCGCGGCGACACCAATGTGCGATGGGAAATGCGGTCTTGCACCATGAATGGCCCCCGGAGAGATAGCGACACCATTGCTATGACGGCTTGTCGCAAAAAAGACTTTACCTTACCGCGGTGGGAAGGCTCAGACTCTGCTCCATCGGTGGCGCAGAAATGACAAAGCCCCGCCAATGCGGGGCTTGAAACTGTGCTGCTCTCACCGGGTCGACACCCGGTCAGTGGTCTGCAGCGCCGGCTTACAGCGAGCTGTAGCCGTTCGACTCGATCGAACGAATGCGCTGTTCGAGCTGGACGATATCGGCCGACGATGCGAGATACGCTTCGCGGCGACGACGTTCAGCAGTTTCAAACCAGTTGCTCAGCTTTTCAAGAAGGAATGCAAACATGATGGTGTGCTCCAAGGATTCGGTTCGGCGATCCCCGGTGAATTCGCATCAGGGATAACCCTCATTAGGGATAACCCGCATTATAACGGTTGCACCGAACTTTGCTAGTGAATTGCCCGAATACCGTGCATTCCATTTTGGAATGATGGTGGGATACGAATCGGCAACATCATGTTTTATCGACACATTTTTCAGCATTTTCGCAGGCGATTGTCAGCAATCGCGCGCAAACGCACCAACATAGTGCAACTAGTCAGTGCGGTTGCGGCAATTTGCCCATGGCGGTTGCACCTGCGCTCAGTGCGCGTGGCCGGGCTCGTGGCAGTCCGTCGCGGCGGTGTCGGCAAGCCGTTCGATGATCGGGCAATCGGGGCGGTCGTTGCCCTGGCAGTGCGAAGCCAGATGGGCGAGCGTGTCGCGCATCTGGGTCAGTTCGGCGATGCGCTGGTCGAGTTCGGCGACATGTTCGAGCGCGATCGACTTGACCTCCGCGCTCGCGCGCGAGCGGTCGTGCCAGAGCGCCAGCAGGCGCCGGATGTCGTCCACCAGAAAGCCGAGCCGGCGCGCCTGACGGATGAAGCGCAGCGAATGCACCTCCTGCGCACCATAGACCCGGTAGCCGGACTCCGTACGCCCTTTGGGCGCAAGCAGCCCGACACTTTCGTAGTAGCGAATCATTTTCGCCGTGACGCCCGATTCGCGCGCCGCTTCGCCGATGTTCACGCCGTTCTCCCGCTGTCTGGTCAAAGGTTGATCAATGGTTTGATCGTACACCTTCCCATGATGGGAAGGTCCAGCGCGTCAACTGGCCCCGGCTGGCATAATCCGCCGGCGGCCTCATATCGAGTAGTAGCAAGCCTCAATCTCTGAAAAAGGAACACACGATGATCCAGTTCAACGTCGAAGGCATGAGCTGCCAGCACTGCGTAGGCGCCGTCACGCGCGCGATCCACGAACACGACGCGCAAGCCAAAGTCGAGATCGATCTGGCCGCCGGTCGCGTGAAGGTCGAATCGAGCCAGAGCGCCGAAGTCCTGAAGTCGGCGATCGACGAAGCCGGCTACACCGTGGTCGGCACGGCCAGCGTCTGACAGGCCGCGCCATGTTCAAGGTTGCCGTGATCGGCGCGTCCGGCCTGCTAGGTCGCGCCATCGTCCGCGAACTCGCCGCAGAAACGCCCTGGCAGGTCGTGCCGACCGCGTTCCGCCATGGCGGCCCGCAGCAGACCGTGCTCGATGTGCGCGACGCGCAGGCCGTGAAGGCATTCGTCGAGCGCGAGGCGCCCGACGCGATCGTACTGGCCGCCGCCGAGCGCCGCCCCGACGTGTGCGAGCACGATCCGGCGGCAGCGCGCGCGCTCAATGTCGATGCCGTGCGCCGCGTCGCCGCGGCGGCGCGCCAGCGCGACGCGTGGGTGCTTTCGATCTCCACCGATTACGTGTTCGACGGCACGCAGCCGCCCTACCGTATCGACGACACGCCCAATCCGCTCAACGCCTACGGTCACAGCAAGCTCGAAGGCGAACAGGCCCTGCTCGAAACCAGCGACAACGCGCTCGTGCTGCGCCTGCCCTTGCTGTACGGGCCGATCGTCGGCTGGCATGAATCGGCGGTCACGAGCCTCGTGCCGGCTATCCGCGCGTCGGCGCAGCCCGGGGCGCAGGCGGCGCCGATGGACGCGTGGGCCACACGCTACCCCACTTTCACGCCCGACGTGGCGTTCGTGATCCGCGAACTACTGTTGCGCTGCGCGGATGGCGCACCCGTGCGCGGCATCGCGCAATGGTCCGGCGACGAGCCGATGACGAAGTACGACATCGCCGAGCGCATCGCGCAGGCACTGGGCGTAGAAGCGCGTCTGCTCGCACAGCCGACGCCCACCGACGCCACGCCGCGCCCACGCAACTGCCATCTCGATTCGAGCCGTCTCGAAACCTTGGGCATGGGCCGCCGCACGCCGTTCGACGCGGCGATTCGCGCCGTGCTCGACGCTTTCATGAAAGACGGCGCATAGCGCGGGGGAGCACCGCAGTGGCCCGTCACGAGGCCGTTGCGCGCATGGTTTCTACGTAGAAACCCGCCGCGAACATTCAATGGAAATTCCGGCTCTCCGTTGCGAGCCGCCCAAGCAGCCGGCTGTGGTCCTCCAGCCGGTGCGCCACGAGGTGCACCACCTCGCCTTCGCGCTGCACCACGCCCGCCACCGCCAGCAGCGAAGACCCGAGCAGCGCCTTGCGCTGCGACTCGACGAGCGCCGCGTGCACGATCACGTTGACGGTGCCGGTCTCGTCTTCCAGAGAAACGAAGATCGTGCCGTTCGCCGTGCCCGGCCGCTGCCGCACCGTGACGATGCCGCACACGCGCGCGAGCATGCCGTGCCGGCAATGCGCCAGTTGCTCCGCCGTGCGAAAACGCTGCTTGGTGAGGCCGTGGCGCAGCAGTTCGAGCGGATGGCGATTGAGCGTGAGACGCAGGCTCGCATAATCGGCGACGATTTCCGCGCCCTCGGAAGCACGCGGCAACGCGAGCGGCGCCTCGGCAACGGGCGCATCGCGCAACAGCGCAGGCACCGCGTGCTGCGCCGTCACGGCCCACCACGCCTCGCGCCGGTGGCCCGCAATGCTCGCGAGCGCGTTCGACGCCGCCAGCGCCTCCAGTTCGCGCCGCGTGAGCGCCGCGCGGCGCGCGAGGTCGTCGACATCGGCGAACGGGGCGCGCTCGCGCGCCTCCATCACCCGCCGCGCGGCATCTTCGGAAAAGCCCTTGATGAGACTGAAGCCGAGGCGCACGGCCGGGCCGTCGCGACCATAGCGCCGCGGCGCGAGCGCAATGCGTGAGCGCACGACGCGCTTCGTGCCGTCCATGAACCTGTGCCGCCGGCCGCCGCGCTTGAGCATGCCGCGCAGCAACAGCGCAGCCGCGCCCAGCAGCGCGCGATACCGCAGCACCTCGGCATGGCGCACGCGCAGCGCCCCGGCATCGAGCCGCTCCCCCGGTGCGCCGCGCCGCTCCAGCACCGACGCCCAGTCGCTCAACGCGATATCGGGCGCACGCACCTGCACGCCGTGACGCTTCGCATCCTGCACGAGCTGCGAAGGCGAATAAAAACCGAGTGGCTGACTGTTCAGAAGTCCTGCCAGAAATGCCGCGGGCTCGTAACGCTTGAGCCACGAACTCGTGTAGACGAGCAGCGCGAAACTCGCCGCATGGCTTTCCGGAAAGCCGTAGTCGCCGAAACCCTCGATCTGCTTGCAGATGCGTTCGGCGAACTCCAGCGAGTAACCTTTCTTGAGCATGCGCTGCGTAAGATCCGCCTGATACGGACGCAGATCGCCGTCGCGCCGCCATGCGGCCATCGCGCGGCGCAGCTTGTCGGCCTCCTCGCCGGTGTAGTCGGCGGCGACCATGGCGAGATGCATCACCTGCTCCTGAAAGATCGGCACGCCGAGCGTGCGCTCGAGCACCGGGCGCAATTCCTCCTTCGCGTACGCCACCGCTTCGTCGCCGTGCCTGCGCTTGAGGTACGGATGCACCATGTCGCCCTGGATCGGCCCCGGCCGCACGATCGCCACCTGAATCACGAGGTCGTAATACGTGCGCGGCCGCAAACGCGGCAGCATGCTTTGCTGTGCGCGCGACTCGATCTGGAACACGCCGACCGTATCGGCTTTGGCGCACATGCGATACACCGCCGGGTCCTCGGCGGGAATGTCCTGCACGCGCATCTCCGGCAACCCGCGCCTTAGCGCCACGAATTCGAGCGAGCGCCGGATCGCCGAGAGCATGCCGAGCGCGAGCACGTCCACTTTCAAGAGCCGCAGCGCGTCGATATCGTCCTTGTCCCACTCGATCACGTAGCGGTCCTTCATCGCGGCGTTTTCGATTGGCACGAGCCGCGAGAGCTTGTCGCGCGCGATCACGAAACCGCCCACGTGCTGCGAGAGATGGCGCGGAAATCCACGCAGCTCGCGCGTGAGACGAATGAGCTGCTGCGTGACGTGCGAGTCCGGTGAAAAGCCCGCCTCCTCCAGATGGCGCGCGATCGAATCGGGGCCGTCCCACCACTGATGCGCGCCCGAGAGCTTTTCGACGAGCGCATTGTCGAGGCCGAGCGCCTTGCCCACGTCGCGCAGCGCGCTGCGCGAGCGATAGGTGATGAGCGTCGCGGCCAGCGCGGCGCGGCGCGTGCCGTACTTGCGGTAGATGTACTGAATGACTTCTTCGCGGCGCTGATGCTCGAAGTCGACGTCGATGTCGGGCGGCTCGTTGCGCGCACGAGAGAGAAAGCGCGCCACGAGCATGTTCATGCGCACGGGGTCGATCTCCGTGATCTTCAGGCAATAGCAGACCACCGAGTTGGCCGCCGAACCGCGCCCCTGGCACAGGATCTTCTGCTCGCGCGCGAAGCGGACGATGTCGTGCACCGTGAGGAAGTACTTCTCGTACTTCAGCTCGTCGATGAGTTCGAGTTCCTGTTCGATCTGATTGCGGCGCTTGTCGTTCAGGCCGTCGGGCCAGCGCTCCAGGGCGCCCTTCATCACGAGCTTGCGCAACCACGTTTGCGGGGTTTCGCCGGGCGGCACCAGTTCCTCGGGATATTCGTAGGCCAGCTCGCCAAGCGAAAACGTGCAGCGCCGCGCGACGTCGAGCGTCGCGTCGAGTGCCTCGCGCGGATAAATCGCACCAAGGCGCACGCGCGAGCGCAGATGCCGCTCCGCATTCGCCTCCAGCGCGCGCCCGCAGGAAGCCAGCGGCTTGCCGATGCGAATCGCGCTCAACGTGTCCTGCAACGGCTTGCGCGAACGCGCGTGCATCAGCACGCCGCCCGCCGCGACGAGCGGCAGGCCGCTCTCCTGCGAGACGTGGCGCAGCACTTCGATCTGCGTGTCGTCGCCGCCGGTTTGCCAGAGTTCGAGCGCGAGCCACGCGCGTTCGGCCGCGAAGCCCGCGAGCCAGTGCGCGGCGCGCAGCGTTTGCGCGAGCGTGGCCGTGCGCTGCGGCACGAGCAGCAGCACGCAGTCGCGCAAGTGCTTCAGATGCTCGAAGTCCGGATCGGGCTCGGTGAAATCGGCGGGATGCACGCGATAGCTGCCCTTCGCCGCACGCGAGCGCGCGAGCGTGATCAGCTCGCACAGATTGCCGTAGCCTTCGCGATTCGTTGCGAGCGCAACGATCGTGCAGAACGGCGCGCCATGTTCATCGACGAGATTCAGCTCGCTGCCGATCAGCAAATGCAGCGACGGTTCGAACGGGCCCAAGGCCGCGGCGGCGGAGTTGCCGCCGCGTTCGCGGGCCTCGCGCACGGCTTCGTCATGCGCTTTCTTGCGCGCCTCGTCGTATTCGTTGAGCGCACTCCAGGCGCGCACGACGCCCGCGAACGAGCATTCGTCAGTGATCGCGAGCGCACGGTAGCCGTGGCGGATCGCCTGCTCGACCAGCTCACCCGGGCGCGACGCGCCGTGCAGGAAAGTGAAGTTGGTGAGGCAGTGCAGCTCCGCGTAGTCAGGCAACTGCGCGGACAACTGTGCAGGCGATTGCGCTGGCAACTGTGAAGGCGACGGCGCGCCCGTCCCGCTGGTCGACATGATTCCTGAAACCCGAATGAGCGACGAACAAGCGCTAGCCGAACAGGCCTTGCAGATACCACTGGCCGCCAATGCGCTCGCGATACAGCCAGAACATGCGGCCCTGGTCGTCGGCGGCGACGTAGTAGTCGCGCCCGACGCCCTCGCCGTCCCACCAGCCGGACTCGATGCGCTCGGTGCGTGTGAGCGTCTTCAGCGGCCGTCGATAAACCGGGCGGTCACCGCGCGTCGCGAGCTTGAGCGGCTTTTCGAGCAGCCACGCCGGACGCGGCTGGGCCGGCAGCGGCACCTCGGGCAGGTCGAAGGCGCTTTGCACGGGCGCGCTCGCGTCCGCTTCCTGCTGCGGCTTGCCTGCCTTGCGCGGCTTGCGCGCACGCTTGGCGCCGCTCTCGCGGTAAGGCCGCGCCGACATCGCCAGCTCGGGCCGATGATCGTCCTCGACGAAAAGCTGCAGCACGTTCTGCTCGCCAAGCCGCGCGCCGATGCGCTCGAAGAGCTGCCCGAGCGATGCTTCGGCGGCCTCGGCCATCGGAAAGAGCGTGTCGGTGGGTGCCGCGTATTCGCTCACCTGCGAGGCGACGAGCGCAAGTCCAATGACGGGCGCGGCAAGCTCGGTCTGATTCAGGCGCTCGCGCAGCAGCCACAGCAGATGCTCGGCGTCGCGCGAAGGCGACGCCCACGCGATCGCGAGCGTCGAGGTGCGCGGCGCATGCCGCGAAGCCAGTTCGTGCTCCAGACGCAATTCGAAGCCGCTCAACGCCGCGTGCTGCGCGGCAAGCCAGCCGGCCAGCTGCATCACGAGCCGGCGCGCGGCAAAGAGCAGCGCCTCGGCGCTCTCCACGCGCGCCTGCAATTCGAGCGCCGCGTGAAACGACGGCGGCGCGGCGAACCAGACACGCGGATCAGGCGCTTCGCCGCGCGCCTGCGCGAGCCAGCCGAGCACGCCGTCGCCGAAACGCCGCACGATGCCCTCGCGCGGCAGCCGCCGCAGATCGCCGAGCGTCGCGCAGCCGATCTGCGTGAGCGCGTGGTCGTGCTGCGCGGCGAACGGCGCAAGCGTGACCGGCAGCGAATCGAGCACGCGCGCGAGCGTCGTTTCCTTGAGCACGTGCCAGCGGCGCGACGAACGCGTGACGCGCGCCTGGGCGAGCGTCCACGCGCCCCACGCCGTGGGCGCGCAGGCGATGCGCGCGGTGTGTCCGCAGCTGGCCACCGTCGCCGCAACCTTCCCGAGCAGCGCGCGCACGCCGCCGAAAAGACGCAAACCCGAGCCGACTTCGAGCAACAGTGTGTGCGACTGCGCGAACGACACCTTGGGCGTATAGGCGAGCAACGCGAGCGCGAGCGCCTCGAACGCACGGGTCTCGCGCGCCGGATCGGCTTCGAGCAGCACGAGCCCCGGCGCAAGCGCCAGCGCATGCGAGCGCGTGTTGCCGGGCTCGACGCCCAGGCGCAGCGCGTCGAGATCGGCGATCAGGATGCGCGTGTGGTCGGCGAGCGCGTAGCAGCGCGGCGCGCTGACGGCATCGGCATCGGCGCTTTCAGGCAGGCGCGCTGTTGACGGCGCCGGCGGCATCAGAGGTCTGACGGCCTCCAGCGGCAACAACGGCAAGGTGACGGCGATCCACAGCATGATTGACCCCGGGCCACGGCATGACGACGGAGGCTGCGTCCGGCTGGGGCAGCACCGCGTCCTGCAGCGGCAATGTAATGACGAGTGGCTGGGCGGGCGGCGGCCCGCGGCGCTTGAAGATATCGACGCAGAGCGCGGCAAGCTGCATCCATTGCCGCCGGTTCAGGTTCGCGTCGTCGGGCGGCGGCACCGGCGAGCAGGTCATGCGCAGCGGCGCCGGCGACGACTGGTTGCGCGCGGCGAGCGGCCGCACGAGAAACGCGAGCGCCTGCGAATCCTGGGCGGCGACCTGCAGACGGCGCACGGCGTCGGGGCGCGCTTTCGTCTGCCAGAGCAGCACGGCGCCCATGCCTTCCTGCTTGAGCGCCTGCTCGGCCACCCAGGCGGCCTCGTCTTCGGCCGCACGCACCCAGATCACGCGCTCGAGCGCGAGCCCCCACGCCTTGAGCGCGCAGGCGTACGGGCGCCATGGCGGCGCGACGAGCAGCACGTGCCGGCCCGCCTGCGCGGTGAGCGCGCGCAGCGCTGGAGCGACGAGCCGCATCTCACCCACGCCGCCCTGCTCGACGAGCAGTTCGGTCAAGCTGCCTGCGGGCCAGCCGGCGCCGGGAAGCTGGGCGTCGAGCGTGGCGTGGCCGCTCGGCACCGAGCGCTCGCTGGCGTGCGCAAGCTGATCGCCCTGCCACACGCGGCTTTGCAGCCGGGGGGGCAAGTGCGCGGCGAGTTGCGCAGTGGTCTGGACGGCTGCTGCCATGGTTCGTAGCCTGGTTGATGGGAACGCTCCGCCCTGCCCGGCAGGAAATGGGGCATCGGCAAGCAGGAGGCCGGTTCGCCTCCACCTGTATATTTATACAGTATTTTATGGGATTGGAGGAAGGCGGGAAATGGGGGATTGATTACTCCCGGACGCTGGGGCTTACGTCCGGGGCAAACGCCGCTTAAGGCAGGCGAGTAGCGCGCACGCTGAAGGGCGCGCTGAGGGGGAACACTGAGGGACGAACTGGAAGACGAACTGCGGGACGCGCCGGCGCATCCCGCCCGTCGTTTTTCGCTATCAGGACCCGTGCGCCGACGTCAGACTGAGCGCCACGGCTTGCGCCACCTCGATGCCGTCGATGGCCGCCGAGTAGATGCCGCCGGCATACCCGGCGCCTTCGCCGGCCGGATACAGACCCTCGACGTTCACGCTCTGGTAATCGTCCTTGCGACGAATCCGCAGCGGCGACGACGTGCGCGTCTCGACGCCCGTGAGCACCGCATCGTGCATCGCGAAGCCTGCGAGCTTCTTGTCGATCTGCGGAAGGGCTTCACGGATGGCTTCGATCACGTAGTCGGGCAGCGCGGTGCTGAGATCGGTCGGATGCACGCCCGGCTTGTAGGACGGCACCACGGAGCCCAGCGACGTCGACGGCCGCCCGGCGATAAAGTCGCCCACGAGTTGCCCCGGCGCCTGGTAATTGCCGCCGCCGAGCTCGAACGCCCGCTCTTCCCACTTGCGCTGGAACGCGATGCCCGCAAGCGGGCCGCCAGGATAATCCTCCGGCGTGATGCCGACGACGATGCCCGCATTCGCGTTGCGCTCGGCCCGCGAATACTGGCTCATGCCGTTGGTGACCACGCGGCCGGGTTCGGAAGTCGCCGCGACCACCGTGCCGCCGGGGCACATGCAGAAGCTATAGACCGAGCGGCCATTGTTCGCGTGATGCACCACCTTGTAGTCGGCCGCGCCAAGCTCCTTGTGGCCCGCAAACTTGCCGAAGCGGCTGCGATCGATCACCCCCTGCGGATGCTCGATGCGAAAACCCAGCGAAAACGGCTTCGCTTCCATGAACACGCCGCGATCGTGCAGCATCTGGAACGTGTCGCGCGCGCTGTGGCCGACGGCCAGCACGACGTGGTCGCACGGCAGCGTCTCGCCGTTCGAGAGCTTGAGCGCGCGCACCTTGCCCTGCTCGATCTCGATGTCTTCGACGCGCGTTTCGAAGCGCACTTCGCCGCCCAGTTCGTGGATGGTGGCGCGCATCTTCTCCACCATGCTCACGAGCCGGAACGTGCCGATGTGCGGCCGGCTCAGATACAGGATGTCTTCCGGCGCACCGGCCTTGACGAACTCCTCGAGCACCTTGCGGCCGTAGTGGTTCGGGTCCTTGATCTGGCTGTAGAGCTTGCCGTCGGAAAACGTCCCCGCCCCGCCTTCGCCGAACTGCACGTTCGATTCGGGGTTGAGCACGGACTTGCGCCACAGGCCGAAAGTGTCCTTGGTGCGCTCGCGCACGGCTTTGCCGCGTTCGAGGATGATGGGACGAAAGCCCATCTGCGCGAGGATCAGTCCCGCGAACAGGCCGCACGGCCCCATGCCGATCACCACCGGGCGGGGGCGCGTCGAGTGCTCCGGCGCCTTCGCGACAAAGCGGTAGGTCATGTCCGGCGTCGCCCTGCAATGCGGCTTGCCGGCGATCCGCTTGAGCACCTTCGCCTCGTCCTTGACTTCGATGTCGACGATATAGGTCAGCTTGATATCCGAGCGCTTGCGTGCATCGTGCGCACGGCGGAAGACGGTGTAGCGGACGAGCGCGTCTGCCGCTACGCCAAGTTCCGCGAGGCGTCCCCGAATCGCGGCTTCAAGATCGCTTTCGGCGTGGTCGAGGGGGAGTTTGACTTCGGATAAACGTAACATGGCTGCCAGGGTGCGATCGCCACGGGAAGTGTGGCCGATCCGTATTTTATAAGCTCGGCGGCTTTTCAAATGGAACGCGGCCGTACGACGAAACGCAAGCCAAGCGATGCGAGGAAAAAGAAAAGGGGCTACAGGCCAATGGCGTGTAACCCCTCGGTATTGCTGGTCGGAGCGATAGGATTCGAACCTACGACCCTCTGATCCCAAATCAGATGCGCTACCAGGCTGCGCTACGCTCCGACGAATCAGAGATTGTAGCGGTAGTGCCCCTGTGCCGTCAAATCCGCGTACGACACAGCGAAAAAAGCGAGACGAAATGCGATCCGCATCACGCGCTTGCCGCTTAGCAGCGGGGCGTGCACCATGTGAGCACACGCCGCACATGCACCCAATGAGCCAATGAGCTAACAAAAGGAGACGCCATGCACCTCATCCTCTGGCGCCACGCCGAAGCCGAAGATATCGCCGCCAGCGACCTCGCCCGCCAGCTCACCACGCGCGGGCGCAAGCAGGCGCAGAACGTCGCGCGGTGGCTGCGCGCGCGCCTGCCCGACGACGCCGTGATCCTCGCCAGCCCCGCCGCGCGCACCATCCAGACCGCCGAGGCGCTCACCGACCAATATCGCGTCGTGCGCGAACTCGCGCCCGATGCGAGCGTCGAGCAGGTACTCACCGCCGTGGGCTGGCCCAAGGGCCTCTCGTCCACGGTCGTGGTGGTCGGCCATCAGCCCACGCTCGGCGAGGTCGCGGCGCGCCTGCTCTCGGGTGGCACCGACTCGCGCAGCTGGGCGGTGAAGAAAGCCGGCGTGCTTTGGCTCGCCAGCCGCGACCGCAACGGCGACGATCAGGCCGTCCTGCACGCGGCCATCACGCCCGAGCTCGTCTAGTCCTCCGCCCGCCTCCACCTTCCACCGGGCCGCCTGCAGGCGGCCCTTCAGCGGTTAAACCGCAGTTCAACCGCGGTTTAACCGCGGTTTAACCGCGCCCGCCGCCCCGCCCATCCGGCGACCTCGCCCGTCTGCCTTACACCACGTCATCGAATCGTCATTGCGTTTTCATGGAAACGTAACCGCGTATTACTAAATTGCCGGGAAAGTTCTCTTACTTCCGACCAGGACGCCCCATGCGAGATCTGCCGACGCCCTCCCTGCCATTCGCCTCGACGTTGTTCGAGTCGAACCGACGCTTGCCGCGTGCCGAAGAAACGGTCACCGCGCAGCATCGGCTGCAGGTCGCCTGGGCTCGCACCGACGAGGAACTGCGCGAGGCCCAGCGTCTGCGCTACCGCGTGTTCGCAGAAGAAATGGGCGCACGCCTGACCGGCCCGGCCGGTCTCGACGTCGACGCCTTCGACTCGTACTGCGACCACCTGCTCGTGCGCGACCTCGACACGCTCAAGGTCGTCGGCACTTACCGCGTGCTGCCGCCGCACCAGGCGGCGCGCATCGGCCGCCTCTATGCCGAAAGCGAATTCGACGTCTCGCGCCTTGCGCACCTGCGCCCGAAAATGGTCGAGGTGGGCCGCTCGTGCGTGCACCCCGACTACCGCAGCGGCTCGGTCATCATGTCGCTGTGGGGCGGTCTGGGCGGCTATATGCAGCACAACGGCTACGAGACGATGCTCGGCTGCGCGAGCGTCGCCATGGCCGACGGCGGCCACTACGCGGCGAACCTGTACTGCGCGCTCGGCGCGAACGCGCTGACCGCGCCCGAGTATCGCGCCTTCCCGCACACGCCGCTGCCCGTCGAGGAACTGCGCACCGGCGCCCCCGCCGTGCCGCCGCCGCTCATCAAGGGCTATCTGCGCCTCGGCGCGAAAATCTGCGGTGCGCCCGCCTGGGACCCTGACTTCAACACCGCCGACTTCCTCACGCTCTTCCGCCTTTCGGAGATCAACGAGCGTTACGCGCGCCACTTCCTCGGCGAAGCCGTCACGCGCTAAGTCCCCATTCGCCCTTCAGCGGGCGAAAACGGCGGACGAAAGCAGCGGGCGAAAAAAAAGCCCGGCTCATTGGCGAGCCGGGCTTTTTTTACCAGCGAAGCGCGCAGCGCTCACTCCTCCGTATACACCACGCGATACGGAATGCCGATCTTGCCCCATTCCGCCGCTTCCTGAACGAGGTTGTAATCGGTGAGCGGATTGTTCTGGACCCACGCATTGGGCAGCAGCACTTCGTAGCCGTTGCCCTCCTGCTCCACCGTGATGTGCGGCAGGCCGACGTCGGCGCGGCGGCGCGTGAGCAGTGCGGCCAGACGCAGGCAGAACAGCAGCGGCCACTCCACATCGCGCGCTTGCGAGAGCTTGCCGAGCTTGCCCACGTGGCCGAGCACGAGCGCGGCAAGGCGCGCCTGGTCGGTGCGCGAAAAGCCGGGCATGTCCGCGTTGCTGGCGATGTAGGCCGAGTGCTTGTGATACGCGCTGTGCGAAATGGACAGCCCGATTTCGTGCAGCGACGCCGCCCACGTGAGGAACATGCGGTTCTCTTCGCGGCGCTCCTCGTCGGGCTCCTCGAACTGGTCGTAGAACTTCACGGCCAGCTCGCCGATGCGCCCCGCCTGCGCGCGATCCACGCCGTAGCGGCGCATGAAGCCTTCCACCGTGACCGTGCGCATGTCCTCGTGCTGCGAGCGGCCCAGCAGGTCATAGAGCACGCCCAGTCGCAGCGCGCCGTCCGTGGTGTCGACGTAGTCGATGCCGAGTTCCTCGAACACCGCGATCATGATCGAGAGACCGCCCGCCAGCACGGGAATGCGGTCGGGCTTGAGCGCGACGAGCTTGAGCCGGTTCACGTTCTCGGCCTTGATGAGCGCGCGCTTCAGGCGCTCGAGGCCGCCACGCGAAATGCCGTGCGTAATGCCGGGATCGTTGAAGCCGTTCGCCTCGACGAGTTCCGCGAGCGCGCGCGCCGTGCCCGACGAGCCGATCGCCTGGTCCCAGCCGGTCTTGCGATAGTCGGCGGAAATGATCTGGATTTCGCGCGTGGCCGCGAGTTCGGCCTGGCGCATGGTGTACTCGTCGACGTTGCCCGAGGGGAAGAACTGGCGGCTATGGCTCACGCAGCCGATATAGAGGCTTTCCATGCGGATCGGCGTGTAGTGCGCGCCGATGATGAACTCGGTCGAGCCGCCGCCGATGTCCACCACGAAGCGCTTGCCGGCGCTCGCCGGCACCGAGTGCGCGGCGCCCGCGTAGATGAGACGCGCTTCTTCGCGGCCCGCGATCACTTCGATCGGAAAGCCGAGCGCCGCTTCCGCCTCGGTGAGGAACTCGCGCGCGTTCTTGGCCACGCGCAGCGTATTGGTCGCCACCGCGCGCACCTGGTCGGGATGGAAGTCGCGCAGCCGCTCGCCGAAGCGCTTGAGCGCGTCCCAGCCGCGCACCTGCGAGGCGCGGTCGAGCAGCTTGTCCTTCGACAGGCCGGCCGCGAGCCGCACGGGTTCGCGCAGGGCATCCACCGGGTAGATCTGGCTGCCGGCGTCGGTTTCCTCGACGCGGCCTACGATCAGACGAAAACTGTTCGAACCGAGGTCGACGGCGGCAAGCAGGTGGGGATTGGTGACCATCGAAGGGGCAGGCTCCATGCGTGCATACAGAGACGACCGCGCGGCCATGCGGGCTTGCTGCGCCGCCGCCGCACTGTCCAAATGCGTCATTTTAAGCGTAGCCGACTTCACCATGTCGCTCCTCGCATTGGTCATGACCATGGGTACTTTTACCCAGCGTGCATGTTCGCAACGCGACTTGTCGATTTCGTGAAAATGCGGCGTAAAATTTATGACACACCGAATGTCACAATAAAGTCATATTACTGTGAGAATTTCCGAGCGTCCGTTCGAATCACTCCCTGACATTCCGTTTTCATTGCCGATGTCCATCCGCTATCCCCTACTCAATCGCGAACTGGGCATTCTGGGATTCAATGAGCGCGTGCTCGCACAGGCGTCCGATCCCGCTGTTCCTTTGCTGGAGCGCTTGCGCTTCATCTGTATCACCAGCAGCAACCTCGACGAATTCTTCGAAGTCCGCATGGCCGGGCTTCAGGAGCAGATGCGCGACAACCCGGGCGTCCTCTCGCCCGACGGCATGTCGCTGCAGCACGTGTACGACCTCGTGGTCGAGCGCGCGCAGCGTCTCGTGCATCGCCAGTACCGCATGCTGCACGACACCGTGCTGCCCGCGCTCGAACAGGAAGGCATCTATTTCCACGGCACCGACGCCTGGAACGAAGCGCAAACCGCCTGGGCGCGCAAATACTTCTTCGACGAACTGCTGCCCGTTCTCACGCCCATCGGGCTCGACCCCGCGCACCCGTTCCCGCGCGTGCTCAACAAGAGCCTGAACTTCGTGGTCGAACTCGAAGGCAAGGACGCCTTCGGGCGCCAGGCCGTCATGGGCATCGTGCAGGCGCCGCGCGCGCTGCCGCGCCTCGTGCGCATGCCGCAGGAGCTTTCCGGCTTCCAGCACGGCTTCGTGCTGCTCGGCTCGCTGCTGCAGCGCTTCGTGGGCGAGCTGTTCCCGAGCCTCGTCGTGCGCAGCTGCAACCAGTTCCGCATCACGCGCAACAGTGAACTCTTCGTCGACGAAGACGAAATCACCAACCTGCGCGTGGCGCTGCAGGGCGAACTGCCCGCGCGGCACCTGGGCAATGCGGTGCGGCTCGAAGTGTCGGCGGAAACGCCCCCGCATCTCGCGAAGCGCCTGCTCGACGAAAGCGGTCTCGACGAAAAAGACTGCTATTACGTCGATGGCCCCGTGAATCTCGTGCGCCTCATGCAGTTGCCCGAGATGGTCGATCGCCCCGACCTCAAGTTCGTGCCGCACGTGCCCGCCATTCCGCAGCGCATCGCCGCGAACAGCAACATGTTCGACGTGATCGATCAGGGCGACGTGCTTCTGCATCATCCGTACGAGAGCTTCCAGCCCGTGCTGGAACTGCTGCTGCAGGCCGCCAACGATCCGAACGTGGTCGCGATCAAGCAGACGATCTACCGCACTGGCACCGACTCGCCGCTCATGGACGCGCTCATGCAGGCCGCGCGCAACGGCAAGGAAGTGACGGTGGTCGTGGAACTGCTCGCGCGCTTCGACGAAGAGACCAACATCAACTGGGCCGCGCAGCTCGAAGCCGTGGGCGCGCACGTGGTGTACGGCGTGGTGGGCCACAAGTGCCACGCCAAGATGATGCTGATCGTGCGCCGCGTGCCCGTGAACGGCCGCATGGTGCTGCGCCGCTATGTGCACCTCGGCACCGGCAACTACCATCCGCGCACGGCGCGCCTCTATACCGACTTCGGCCTCATGACTTCGGAGCCGAAGATGTGCGAGGACGTGCACCACGTCTTCCAGCAGCTCACGGGCATCGGCGGCGAGCTGCAGCTGCATGATCTGTGGCAGTCGCCGTTCACGCTGCATCCGAAGATGATCGAGGCGATTCGCAACGAAGCCGACGCCGCGCGTGCGGGCAAGAAGGCGCGTATCGTCGCGAAAATGAACGCGCTGCTCGAGCCGACCGTCATCGACGAGTTGTACGAAGCATCGCAGGCCGGCGTGAAGATCGACCTGATCATCCGTGGCGTGTGCTCGCTGCAGCCGGGCGTGCCAGGGCTCTCCGAGAACATCACCGTGCGCTCGATCGTCGGGCGCTTTCTCGAGCACCATCGCATTTACTACTTCTATGCGGGCGGCAAGGAAGACGTCTATTTGTCGAGCGCGGACTGGATGGATCGCAACCTGTTCCGCCGCGTCGAAGTAGCGTTCCCGATCCACGACCGCAGGCTCAAGCGCCGCGTGATCGCCGAAGGGCTTTCCACCTTCCTCGGCGACAATCAGTCGGCGTGGCTCATGCAAAGCGACGGCCACTATCGCCGCCGCCGGGCAGGCAAGGCCGTGCGCAATGCGCAGTTGAGCTTGCTCGCGAAGTTCTGTCCGTAATGCACTGATCGCGCCGCTCACGCTGCACGCAAAAAAGCCGCTTCGAATGAAGCGGCTTTTTCAATGGCAACTGCAGATCCTCAGACCGGCGCCGGCTGCCTTCTCGTCGTGCGCGCGGTCGGGAAGCGCACCGTGAACGTGCTGCCCCGCCCTTCCTCGCTCTTCACTTCGAGCGCCGCGTCGTGGCGCTGCAGCACGTGCTTGACGATCGCGAGGCCCAGGCCCGTGCCGCCCGTGTCGCGCGAGCGGCTGCGATCCACGCGATAGAAGCGCTCGGTCAGGCGCGGAATATCGGCGGCCGGAATGCCCAGGCCGCTGTCGGTGACGGAGAACACCGCGCTGCCATGCTCCGCGCGCCAGGATAGATGCACCGTGCCGCCGTCCGGCGTGTAGCGCACCGCATTGGTCGCGAGATTGCCCAGCGCGCTCATGATCTCCGTTTCGGAACCGGTGACGCTCAGGCCGTCGTCGAAATCGGCCGTGATGCGGTGATGGCCGCCCGAAAGGCTTTCGGCGTCCTCGCGCACGTGTCCGAGCACCGCGCGCATGTCGACCATATGGTCGCCGGGCTGACGCCCCTCGCCTTCCAGTTTCGCGAGCACGAGCAGGTCGGTGACGATGTGGCGCATGCGCGAGGCCTGTTGCTCCATCAGCTCCAGGTAGCGGTTGCGCTCGGCTTCGCCAAGCGGCAGCTCGCGCATCGTCTCGAGAAAGCCCGAGAGCACCGTGATCGGCGTTTTCAGCTCGTGCGAGACATTGGCCACGAAGTCGCGCCGCATGGCGTCGGTGCGCTCGAGTTCGGTGATGTCCTGCGAAAGCACGAGCTTGCGGTTCTCGCCGTACGGAAACACCTGCACCGAGATCACATTCTGACGCTTCGCGCCCATGCCGCGCATGATCAGCATGTCCTTGTAGTCGTGCGAATTGAGGTAGCGCACGAAGTCGGGCTGCCGTACGAGATGCGTGATGTGCTGGCGCAGATCGCGCCTCGCGTCGAGCCCGAAGTGGACTTCGGAGATCGCGTTGCACCACTCGATCTGGTCGTGGTCATCAAGCATGGCGACGCCGTTGGGCGAAGCCTGGATCGCCTGGATGAAACGCGAGTGCTGCTGCTCCACCTGGCGCACCTGAGCGTGCCAGCGCTTCGCGAGCTTGTGCAAACGGTAGTAGATTTCGCCCCAGATGCCGGGAGCGCTCGGCACTTCGCCGTAGACCGGAGCGTCGAGCAGGCGCCAGAGACGCTGCTTGTGGAACGTGCTGAAGAGCATTTGCGCGAGCAGCGCCAGCACGGCGATGCCCAGCGCGATCTTGACGCCGAAAATCGCGCCAATACCCGCGCAAATGAGCGCGAGCAAAACGATCGATACGAGGGAGCGCGCCCAGATGATGTTCATGTTCCTGCGATCGAAGAATAATACGGTCGGATGCGGGCACGCGACATCTTGTTACCGCCGCTCGATTGCCGGCGGCAGTGAAGCGGTCGCGCCGCCCGGTGACTCACCCTGCGGCGCGGCCGTTATCCCAGCTTAGGCGCTCTTGGCGAGACGGTAGCCGCTGCCGCGCACCGTTTCGATCATAGCATCGCACCCTGCCGGCTTGAGCGCGGCGCGCAGACGCTTGATATGCACGTCCACGGTGCGCTCTTCCACGAACACGTGATCGCCCCACACCTGGTCGAGCAGTTGCGTGCGGCTGTGCACGCGCTCCGGATGCGTCATGAAGAAGTGCAGCAGGCGGAACTCGGTCGGGCCGAGGTCGAGCTTGATTTCCGAGCCTTCGGCGGCGGCCGCCACGCGGTGCGTGGCCGGATCGAGCTTCAGACCGTTGATCGCCACCACGTCTTCCGTGAGCTGCGGCGCGCGGCGGCGCAGCACCGCCTTGATGCGCGCCATCAGCTCCTTGGGCGAGAACGGCTTCGTCACGTAGTCGTCAGCGCCGATTTCGAGGCCGAGCACCTTGTCCTGCTCGTCGCCACGCGCGGTCAGCATGATGATCGGAATATGCTTCGTACGCTCGTTGTTGCGCAGATCGCGCGCGAAATTCACACCCGACTTGCCCGGCAACATCCAGTCGAGCAGGATGAGATCGGGCAGCACGTCGCTGATCAGGTTCTGCGCCTGCTCCGCGTTGTAGGCGCGGATCGGACAGTGGCCTGCGTGCTGCAGGTTCACCGAAATCAGCTCGGAAATAGCGGGCTCATCTTCGATGACGAGAATGCTGCTAGGCATCGGCACCTCTTGACCTTGTTACCTGTGGAGTTGATTAGCTGAGTGCTTCGCGTTCGAGCGCGTCGCGCGACTTGTGCCGCACGTCGGTGCCCTTCACGATGTAAATGATGAATTCCGCGATGTTCTTCGCGTGGTCGCCGATCCGCTCGATCGCCTTGGCGATGAACAGATAGTCGAGGCCCACGGAGATCGTGCGCGGATCTTCCATCATGTAGCTCACGAGCTTGCGCACGAACGCGCGGAATTCCTCGTCGATCGCCTTGTCGTCGCGCACGATCTGCGCGGCGGCCACGGTGTCGAGACGCGCGAACGCGTCGAGCGCGCGGCGCAGGATCGACACGGCCATCTCGCCCGAGACCTTGATCTCGGCGATGTTGACGGTACGCGAGGCGCCGTCTTCCATCAGGCGCTTCGTGCGCTTGGCGATCTTTTCGGCTTCGTCGCCGGCGCGCTCGAGGTTCGTGATGGTCTTCGAAATGGCGAGTACGAGGCGCAGGTCGCGCGCGGCCGGCTGGCGGCGCGCGATGATGTTGCTGCACTCTTCGTCAATCTCGACTTCCATCGTGTTGAGGCGGTCTTCAGCGGCGATCACGCGCTCGGCGGCGGCGCCGTCGAACTCGTTGAGCGCCTGCATGGCCGTGATGATCTGCGATTCGACGAGGCCGCCCATTTCGAGCACCTTCGACGAAATGAGGTTCAAATCGGCGTCGAACTGGCTGGACAAGTGTTTGTCGGACATGATTTGCTCCCTGCAACGCTCAGCCGAAGCGGCCGGTAATGTAGTCTTCCGTTTCCTTGCGGACCGGCTTGATGAAGATCTTTTCGGTGTCGCCGAACTCGATCAGCTCACCCAGGTACATGTATGCAGTGTAGTCCGAGCAGCGCGCGGCCTGCTGCATGTTATGGGTGACGATCACCACCGTGTAGTCGCTCTTGAGTTCCGCGATCAGCTCTTCGATACGGCCCGTGGAAATCGGGTCGAGCGCCGAGCACGGCTCGTCGAGCAGCAGCACTTCGGGGCGGATCGCAATGCCGCGCGCGATACACAGGCGCTGCTGCTGGCCGCCCGAGAGGCCGTAGCCGCTCTGGCCGAGCTTGTCCTTCACTTCGTTCCAGAGCGCGGCCTTGGTGAGCGCCCACTCCACACGATCGTCCATTTCCGGGCGCGAGAGCTTCTCGAACATCTTCACGCCGAACGCGATGTTGTCGTAAATCGACATCGGGAACGGGGTCGGCTTCTGGAACACCATGCCGATGCGTGCGCGCAGCAGCGAAATATCGCGCTTGGTCGCGAGCAGGTTCTCGCCGTCCATCACGATCTCGCCTTCGGCGCGCTGCTCCGGGTAGAGCGCGAACATCTTGTTGAAGGTGCGCAGAAGCGTGGACTTGCCGCAGCCCGACGGGCCGATGAACGCCGTCACCTTGCCTTCGGGAATCTGCAGGTTGATGTTCTTCAGCGCGTGGTACTTGCCGTAGAAGAAGTTCAGGTCCTTCACGTCGATCTTCGGCTTGCCCAGCGCCGGCAGGCGTGCGTTCTGGGCGGGATCCGCAGGTTCAAACCCAGCGGAGGGCGCATTGCCGTGCGCAGCGGTGTTGAGGTGACTCTCAGCCATGTTCATCGGGAACTCCGCCCTTACTTTTTCGAAAAGACCGTGCGCGCGAGGATATTCAGACCCAGCACGCCCAGCGTGATCAGGAAAACGCCGGCCCACGCAAGCGACTGCCACTGCGCAAACGGGCTCATCGCGAACTTGAAGATCGTGACCGGCAGGTTCGCGATCGGTTGATTCATGTCGGCGCTAAAGAACTGGTTCGACAGCGCGGTGAAGAGCAGCGGCGCGGTTTCGCCGGCGATACGGGCGATGGCGAGCAGCACGCCCGTCACGATGCCGGCAATCGACGCCTTCAGCGTGATGGAGAGCACCATCTTCCACTTCGGCGTGCCGAGTGCGAAAGCCGCTTCGCGCAGCGCGTTCGGCACAAGCTTGAGCATGTTCTCGGTCGTGCGGATCACGATCGGGATCTGCAGCAGCGCGAGCGCAATCGCGCCGGCCCAACCGCTGAAGTGCCCCATCTTCGCGACCACGAGTGCGTAGACGAACAGGCCCACGACGATCGAGGGCGCCGACAGCAGAATGTCGTTGATGAAGCGCGTGACGCTAGCGAGCCAGCCCTTCTGGCCGTATTCCGCGAGATAGATGCCCGCGAGAATGCCGATCGGCGTGCCGACGAACGTTGCGATCACAACGAGCAGCAGGCTGCCGACGATGGCGTTCAGAAGACCGCCGCCATCGGTGTTCGGCGGGGGCGTGGACTGCGTGAACAGCTCGACCGAAAGACCGCCGATGCCGAGCGAAATCGTCGTGTAGAGAATCCACACGAGCCACAGAAGGCCGAACCCCATGGCGGCGAGCGAGAGCGTGAGCGCGATCGCGTTGGTCACGCGGCGGCGGCGCTGCAGCTTGTCGCGCATGCGGTCCAGTTCGGGGCCGTAAATCGCACCCGGAATTTTCATCATCGGTTCGCTCATCGCGCACCCTCCGATTTTTCAAGGCGCAGCAACATGAGCTTCGAGATCGACAGCACGATGAACGTAATCACGAAGAGGATCAGGCCGAGTTCCATCAGCGCGGCCGTGTGCAGGCCCGGGCTCGCTTCCGCGAACTCGTTGGCAAGCGCCGAGGTAATGCTGTTGCCCGGCGAAAAGAGCGACACGTTGTCGAGCAGGTTCGTATTGCCGATCACGAACGTGACGGCCATGGTCTCGCCAAGCGCGCGGCCAAGGCCGAGCATCACGCCGCCGATCACGCCGGTCTTGGTGAACGGCAGCACGATCTTCCACATCACTTCCCAGGTCGTGCAGCCGATGCCGTAGGCCGACTCCTTGAGCAGCACGGGCGTGACTTCGAACACGTCGCGCATGACCGACGCGATGTACGGAATGATCATGATCGCGAGAATCACGCCGGCGCACAGAATGCCGATGCCAATAGGCGCGCCCTGGAACAGCGCGCCGACGATCGGCATGCCGCCCAGCAGCGTGCCGAGCGGCTTTTCGAACCACTGCGCGAAGATCGGCGCGAACACGAGCAGACCCCACATACCGTAGACGATCGACGGGATCGCGGCGAGCAGTTCGATGGCGATGCCGAGCGGCCGGCGCAGCCATGCGGGCGAAAGCTCGGTGAGAAAGAGCGCGATGCCGAAGCTCACGGGTACGGCAATGATGAGCGCGATGAGCGACGTGGCGATCGTGCCGTAGATGGGCACGAGCGCGCCGAACTGCTCGCTGGGTGGATCCCAGTCGGCAGTCCAGAGGAATGCGAAACCGAACTTCTGGATCGTCGGCAACGAGGCGACGATCAGCGACACGATGATGCCGCCGAGCAGCAACAGCGTGACGATGGCAGCGAGGCGCGCGAGGCCGCCAAAAATGATGTCCCCTGCCGGGCTGGGCGCTTTTTGCTGCGCGGCGTTGCCGGGCGGGTTCGACACGAGCGGGACGTCGGACATGGTGACCTGGGTTCCAGTTGCCGCGAGCGCGAGGCTCACGACGTTGATGCAGCCGTAGGACTGCAGATCGCCCGCCTTCCGGCCGTTAATACTGACGACTGAGCCGGAAGGCGGGCGGCACATCATGGACAGCGCGGAATCAGGCAAGCCACAAGCGAACAGGCCGCGCGCGTCACGCGGCGGCCTTTTTTACGCTTGCCTGACGCCTGGCTTACTCAGCGACCGGCTTGCCGCTCGCGTCCTTGACCTTCTCCTTCCACTGCGACTTGATTTCGCTCACAACCGACGGCGGCAGCGAGATGTAGTCGAGGCTGTCAGCAGCCGGCGTGCCGTTCTTGAAGGCCCAGTCGAAGAACTTGAGCGTTTCCTTGCCCTGGTCCGGCTTGTCCTGTGCCGTGTGCAGCAGCACGAAGGTCGCGCCGACAACCGGCCATGCGTCCTTGCCCGGCTCGTTCGTGAGGATCTGGTAGAACGACTTCTTCCAGTCCGCGCCGGCAGCCGCTGCCTTGAACGTTTCGGTATCCGGCTGAACCACCGCGCCCGACTCGTTCTTCATGGCAGTGTAGACCATGTGATTTTGCTTGGCGTACGCCCACTCGACGTAGCCGATCGCGCCCGGCAGGCGCTGCACGAAGGCGGCGACGCCGTCGTTGCCCTTGCCGCCCGTGCCCGTCGGCCATGCCACGGTCGTGCCTTCGCCGACCTTGCTCTTCCACTCGGGGTTGACCTTCGAGAGGTAGTTCGTCCAGATGAAGCTGGTGCCCGAACCGTCGGCGCGGCGGACCACAGCGATGTCGAGGTCAGGCAGCTTGACCTTCGGGTTCAGCGCGACGATGGCCGGATCGTTCCACTTCTTGATCTTGCCGAGGTAGATGTCGCCGAGCACCGGGCCCGACAGCGTGATTTCGCCGGCCTTCACGCCCGGCACGTTGATCGCCGGCACGACGCCGCCGACCACCGTCGGGAACTGGAACAGGCCTTCCTTGGCCAGATCTTCGTCCTTCAGCGGCGCGTCCGAGCCCGCGAAGTCAACGGTCTTGGCTTGAATCTGCTTGATGCCACCCGACGAACCAATGCCCTGGTAATTCACCTTGCCGCCGCCCGACTTTTGATAGGCATCCGCCCATTTCGTATAGATCGGTGCTGCGAAGGTGCTACCCGCGCCAGTGATGTCAGCAGCCTGCGCTGCGATCGCGAAGAGCGCGCCAGCAACGCCAGCGAGCGCGGTTTGCATCAATTTCATGAGACCTCCAGTGTGTGAGCGGATGAACGACACCGCGAAGCTTAGGGGGTCTCTGTGACAGTACTGTGACGATTCATGAAGCAAACGTGACAGTACGATTACTGGCTGAAAGGCGCGTGGATATGCGTATTGGGCGGTCTGTGAGGTGCGCTCGCGCGATGGCCGGCATGGGTGGCCGCGGCTGAAACGCCCACCGGATGGGCGCTCGGACGGCGTCCCGGGGTCCGATGAAAAAATTCGAGGAATTCCTCGAAAATGATTTGCAAACGGTTATGTGAGTGTTTTAAACGTTTGCCTGCTTGCGCTTCGACGTCGAAAAAATCGCAAAAAAATGAGCGTGACGGCGGCTTGCGCCATCACGCTCATCGGCTTGTCGCTGACGATTACGCGATCGAACGCTTGACCACGTTGGCGATCGCCTCGGCGTAGTGCACCGTGTCGCGCTCCTCGCGAGCCTCGACCATCACGCGCAGCACCGGCTCCGTGCCCGAAGCGCGGATCAGCACACGCCCCTTGCCCTTCAATTCCGCCTCTGCGGAAGCGATCGACTGCTGGATCTCGGCATTGCCCTTCCAGTCGGCGCCATGCGCGATGCGCACGTTGATGAGCTTCTGCGGAAACAGCTTCACGCCGTCGAGCAGTTGCGCGATTGTCTTGCCGCTGCGTTTCATCGCCGCGAGCACGAGCAACGCCGAGACGATGCCGTCGCCGGTCGTGTGGCGGTCGAGCGAAAGAATGTGACCCGAGCCTTCGGCGCCGAGCTGCCAGCCGCGCTCGCGCAGTTGCTCCAGCACGTAGCGGTCGCCCACGTTCGCGCGCACGAGCTGCACGCCAAGACCTTCGAGCGCCTGCTCGATCGCAAGATTGGTCATGAGCGTGCCGACCGCCCCTTCCACCTTGCCATCGGTCGCAATGCGGTCCTTCACGAGCACGTAGAGCAGTTCGTCGCCGTTGTAGAGGCGGCCTTGTGCGTCCACCACCTGGAGACGGTCGGCGTCGCCGTCCAGCGCGATGCCGAGGTCGGCGTGATTCGCGCGCACGGCGCGCACGAGCGCGTCGGGCGCGGTCGCGCCCACGCCGTCGTTGATATTGAAACCGTTCGGCGACACGCCAATCGGAATCACGTCCGCGCCCAGTTCATGGAACACGTGCGGCGCGATGTCATAACCCGCGCCGTTGGCACAGTCGATCACGAGCTTGAGGCCGCGCAGGTTGAACGCCTGCGGGAACGTGCTCTTGCAGAACTCGATGTAGCGACCGCCCGCGTCGTGCAGGCGGCGTGCGCGGCCGAGTTGCTCTGACGGGGCGCACGCGAGCGGCTGCTCGAGCTGTTCCTCGATTTGCGTCTCCACCTCGTCGGGGAGCTTGTTGCCGTCGGCGGAGAAGAACTTGATGCCGTTGTCGTAGTAGGGATTGTGCGACGCGCTGATCACGACGCCCGCGGCAAGCCGCAGCGCACGCGTGAGATAGGCGATGCCGGGCGTGGTCATCGGCCCGGCCAGCATCACGTCGATGCCCGCGGCCGACAGCCCCGCCTCCAGAGAAGCTTCGAGCATATAGCCCGAAATACGCGTGTCCTTGCCGATCAGCACGGACGGGCGCGGCCCGGATACCCCCGCCGACCCAGCGAGCACCTTGCCCGCCGCGTAGCCTAGCCGAAGCACGAAATCGGGCGTGATCGGCGCCTCGCCGACCTTGCCACGCACCCCATCAGTTCCGAAATAACGACGTCCCATCTTTCTATCCCTCGGTTTGGTGCTGCCTTGTCCTGTATTTTGGCCGCCCGGATGCGTTCGTGCATCCCGTGGCAAAGAGCGTCGCCGGTCGATCGCGCAGTTGGTCGCGCAGTCGGTCACGCAGTTCTCGCGCGGGCGCTCGCTGACCCTCGCGCAGACTATGCGCCGACCGCCATCGCGTCGCGCATCGCCGCCCAGACCTTGAGCGCGTCCACAGTGGGCGCGACGTCATGCACGCGAATGATCGCCGCACCGCGTTCCGCCGCGCATACCGCCGCCGCCACGCTCGCCGCAACACGTTCGGGCGCAGGCCGGTTCACGAGTGCGCCGAGCATCGACTTGCGCGACATGCCGGCGAGGATCGGATACGGCGCGCCACCTGCCGCGACCTCAGGCGCCGTCTCGGGCAAATGCGCGAGCAGTGCGTAATTGTGCTCCACCACCGACTTGCCGAAACCAAAGCCCGGATCCACGCTGATGCGCGCCTTCGCCACGCCCGCCGCTTCGAGTTCGACACAACGCCCGGCGAGAAACTCACGAACCTCACGCACGACGTCCACGTAATCGGGCTCGCCCACCTGCATGGTCTGCGGCTCGCCATGCATGTGCATCACACACAGTCCGCATGCGCTGCCGCGCACGGTTTCGATTGCGCCAGGCATCCGGAAACCCCAGATGTCGTTGATCATGTCTGCGCCTGCCGCAAGCGCCGCGCGCATGACTTCGGGCTTGTATGTGTCGATCGAGAGCGGCACGTTCGCGCCCTTGAGCTTTTCCACCAGCGGAATCACCCGCTCGAGTTCCTCGTCGAGTGGCACGGGCGGTGCGCCCGGCCGCGTCGACTCACCGCCAATGTCGATGATATCGACGCCGTCGAGCATCATCTGCTCCGCGCGGCGCACGGCGTCGCCAAAAGCGATGTACCGGCCGCCGTCGGAAAACGAGTCGCGCGTGGCGTTGAGGATGCCCATGACGAGCGGACGCTCGAAAGTCAACGTGAAGCGGCCGCACGCGAGCGGTTCAGGTGGGAGACTACCTTGCGAGGAGATGTTGGGCACGTCAAGAAACGTCAGATGTGTAACGAGATGCGGCGGCCCACAGGCACGCCAGAAATGCAAAACGGGCCGATGTGAACATCACACCGGCCCGCAACTTTACTCGATCAGGATCACGCCGGTGCAGTGGCGCTACCGGGTTTGACCTCGGTGCCCGTGCTACCGCCCGAGGAGGCGTCGCCCGGCGACGGCGAGCTCTTCGGCGAGCGCGGCGGACGGCCGGCCATGATGTCGTTGATCTGGTCGGCGTCGATCGTTTCCCACTCCATGAGTGCCGCGGTCATGGCTTCGACCTTGTCGCGGTTCTCGTCGAGCAGGCGCTTCGCGAGGTTGTACTGCTCGTCCAGCACGCGGCGGATTTCCGCGTCGACCTTCTGCTGCGTCGCTTCCGAGATCGCACGCGTGAAGCCCTTGCCGAACGGGCCGCCGTCGTTGTCGTCGTCGGCGTAGACCATCGGTCCCATCGCGTCGGTCATGCCGAAGCGCGTGACCATGGCACGAGCCGTTTGCGTCGCCTTGTTGAAGTCGTCCGAGGCGCCCGTGCTGATCAGGTTCATGAACAGCTCTTCCGCCACGCGGCCGCCGAACAGGATGGCCAGACGATCCAGCAGGTAGTCCTTCGAATACGTTTCGTTGTCGTGCTCGGGCAACTGCCACGTCACGCCCAGCGCACGGCCGCGCGGAATGATCGTGACCTTGTGCACCGGGTCCGCCTTCGGCAGCAGCTTTGCGATGACCGCGTGACCCGACTCGTGGTACGCCGTGGCGCGCTTCGCTTCTTCGCGGATCACGGCCGACTTGCGCTCCGGACCCATGAAGATCTTGTCCTTCGCGTCTTCGAAGTCCTGCATCTCGACGATGCGCTTGCCGCGGCGCGCGGCGAAGAGCGCAGCTTCGTTCACGAGGTTCGCGAGGTCAGCACCCGAAAAGCCCGGCGTGCCACGCGCGATCACCGCTGCATCCACGTCGTTGGCAATCGGCACCTTGCGCAGGTGCACCTTCATGATCTGCTCGCGGCCCCGAATGTCCGGCAGGCCCACATACACCTGGCGGTCGAAACGGCCCGGACGCAGCAGCGCCTTGTCGAGCACGTCGGAACGGTTGGTTGCCGCGATCACGATGACGCCCGAGTTCGCCTCGAAGCCGTCCATCTCGACCAGCATCTGGTTCAGCGTCTGCTCGCGCTCGTCGTTGCCGCCGCCCATGCCGGCGCCACGATGACGGCCGACCGCGTCGATTTCGTCGATGAACACGATACACGGCGCGTGCTTCTTGGCCTGCTCGAACATGTCGCGCACGCGGGCCGCGCCCACGCCAACGAACATTTCCACGAAGTCCGAACCCGAGATGCTGAAGAACGGCACCTTCGCTTCGCCGGCAATGGCGCGCGCAAGCAGCGTCTTACCCGTACCCGGAGGTCCAACGAGCAGCACGCCGCGCGGAATACGCCCACCGAGCTTCTGGAATTTTTGCGGATCGCGCAGGAAGTCGACGAGTTCGGACACTTCTTCCTTCGCTTCGTCGCAGCCTGCGACGTCGGAGAAGTTGACCGCGTTGTTGTTCTCGTCGATCAGGCGGGCGCGCGATTTACCAAAGGAGAACGCCCCGCCTTTGCCGCCCCCCTGCATCTGCCTCATCATGTAGAACCAGAACACGATGATCAGTATCGTCGGTCCAAGGTAGTACAACGCCGAAACGAGCGCATTCGGCTCTTCGTCGGCCTTGCCGCTCACCTGCACGCCGTATTTCATCAGGTCGCCGACCATCCAGATATCGCCCGGAGAGACGATCTGGTATTTCTGGCCGTCAGCCGGAGTGACCGTGAGGTTCCGCCCCTGCACCACGACACTCTTGACCTTGCCGGCCTTCGCGTCGTCCATGAACTGCGAGTACGAGACGCCTTCCTGGACACGGGGCTTGTCGAACTGCTTGAACACCGTAAACAGCACCAGTGCTATCACCAGCCACACTGCTGCCTTCGAAAACATGTTGTTGTTCAAAGCACCACTCCTTCACTCATAGATGGGCGCCTACATTTGCCTTGCGACACCACCAAAGCATTCTAATCCAGTACACCGACCCCTGCCATAACGTTTCGCTACCGCAGGAATAGCCCGAGCGCCTTGTCCTGTCCGCCTCTTGCACCCATTGTGCGGTCAGTTAGCGCCTTTTGCACGGCAATCATGCCCCGTTTAACGGGGGCGCTTCAGATGTTTGCCCAATATAAACGTTTCGGACGATTTATCGCGCGAAGCCTTCGGCTTGCGCGCCGCCACAACCTTGAACTGATCCTTGAACTTCTCGACGATCTGGCTGTAGCCGCTGCCGTGGAAACATTTGACTAAAAGGGCACCATCGGGTTTCAGATGATTCTGCGAAAACTCGAGCGCGAGATCGCACACGTGTTCGATACGCGCCGCGTCTGCCGACGCGACCCCCGAGAGATTGGGTGCCATGTCCGAAATTACAAGATCGACCGGGCGCCCACCCACCAATTCTTCCAGTTGCGCGAGCACATCGTCCTCGCGGAAGTCGCCCTGCAGGAACTGCACGTCCGAAATGGGTTCCATGGGCAGGAGGTCGAGCGCGATGATTGTGCCGTCGATGCCGCCTTCGCGTTGGTCGTCGCGCTTCGTGCCTTGTGCGAGCTTGTTGCGCGCGTACTGGCTCCAGCTGCCGGGCGCGGCGCCGAGGTCCACGATCACCATGCCGGGGCGGATCAGCTTGTCCTGCTCGTCGATTTCCTTGAGCTTGTACGCGGCGCGGGCGCGATAGCCCTCCCGCTGCGCCATTTTCACGTACGGGTCGTTGATATGGTCGTGCAGCCACGACTGGTTGAAGCGATTTTTTGCCATTAAAGATGAACTCTTGCTGCGTGATTCCGCGCTTTTAGCGGATAATACGCGTTTTATTCGTGCGGCCGTCGCGGCCCGCCTGGCCGGATGTTCTTTCCTCCGCCGGCGTTTTTTGCCCGCGCCCTGCCGTTCCCCACGGTTTTCCGTTGTTCCGACGCGCTTTGCCCGCTGGCGGCCCGCTACTCGCGGACCGCATCTACGTCTGCCCAGGTTGTCAATTCATGCCTGGCGAACTGCGCGGCGCCGTCATTTTAGTCGAGTCTGCCACATCCCATGCCCGCCCTCACTCTTTCCGCCGAACAGCGCTCCGAACTGCGCTCCCAGGCTCACGCGCTCAAACCGGTCGTACTCATCGGCGCCGAGGGACTGACCGACGCCGTGCTCAAGGAAATCAAGGTTCACCTCGCCGCGCACCAACTTATCAAGGTGCGCGTATTCGGTGACGAACGCGAAGAGCGCCTCGCGATCTACGAAGAGATCTGCGACCGCCTGAGCGCCGCCCCGATCCAGCACATCGGCAAGCTGCTCGTCATCTACAAGCCCGAGGAAGCCAAGGCGAAGGCTACGACCGCGCGCGCTGGCGCCCGCGGCACCGTGTCGCGCCCGTCGGCCGACGTCCCGAGCGCTCGCGAAGCGGGCAAGCGCGGCGCCGCACCGCGCGTCGTCAAGGTCGTCAAGGCCAGCGACAACCCGATGCGCAAGCCGAAGTCGCAAAAAGTGACGGTCAAGGGTAATGAGCGCGTCACGCAAGGCGGCAACATCAAGCGCGCCAAGAAGCGCCAAACCAGCTCCAAGCGGGCCCACCAGGGTTCGAAGTAAAAAAGCGCGGCCTTCGAGCCGCGCTTTTTTTCGGCGCCAGCGGCTGGGGCACTCGCTTACTGCGCGCAAGCTCCGAGGCGCTGCGGCAACGCGCCGCGCGCCGAAGGCAGCAGCCAGACGAGCCACGCACCAAGCAGGCTCTGCACGAGATAGAACAGGCTCGACACGCCATGCAGCAAGCCGAAGCGGCTCGCATAGGGCGAGCTGGCCACATCCATGCCCGCGCTCATGGCCTGAACGCGCAATGCGTTCATAAACGGCTGCAGCGCGAAATAGCCGATCAGCACGCACAGCAGCATCGCCGCCAGAATCCAGCGCAACCGGCGGTAACCCAGCGCGCCGCGGCGCGCGAGCACGTTCGACAGGCCGAGCAGCAGCACGCCGCACACCACGCCGATCACGCCTTCAAGACGAAAGAACTGCGCGGCAAGCTCGCCGGCCACCACCCTTTCGAGCGACGCGAACAAAACGGGCGCGACCGCATAGCCAATGGTCAGCTGGCTGCCGACCCACAACATGGCGAGCAGCCCGAAAATCCGATGCGGAACGAGCGAAACGGGAGCGGCGTAACCCGCCTGACTTGCGGTACTCACGTCGATATGCCCTCAGACGTAGCGAACCTCGATGACCTCGTACTCGCGCACGCCGCTCGGGGCCTGCACTTCGGCGACGTCGCCTTCGGACTTGCCGATCAGTGCGCGCGCGATCGGCGAGCTGACCGAGATCAGGCCGTGCTCGAGGTCGGCTTCGTCGTCGCCGACGATCTGGTAGGTCACCGTCTTGCCGGAATCGAGGTCTTCGAGATCCACGGTCGAGCCGAACACGATGCGGCCGTCCGCTTCGAGGGTGGACGGGTCGATGATCTGTGCGGCCGACAGCTTCGATTCGATTTCGGCGATGCGGCCTTCGATGAAGCCCTGCTTTTCCTTCGCCGCATCGTATTCCGCGTTTTCCGACAGGTCGCCTTGGGCGCGCGCTTCGGAGATCGCGTTGATGACCGCCGGACGCTCGACGGATTTCAGGCGCTGCAGCTCGCCGCGAAGTTGGTCTGCACCGCGCTTGGTCAAGGGAATCGTGCTCATAAACAACTCGTACGGCCCACAAGGGCCTAAAGAAGGCCGCGCCACGCCAGCGTGTCGCGAGCGTTGCGGCCATAAAAAAAATTCCGCGGTTAAGTGCATCCCGCGAGGGCGGCTGCGCAGCCTGGCGCAGCCTGAAAACCCTGTTGGGACGCCGCTTAACCGCGGCACATTCAGCTCTTTTAGCCTGCCTCGTTGAGCGTTAGACAGACAATTGAAGCCTTAGTTTAGGCGAGCATGGAGGCCTTGTAAATCATAGACTTCCAGGTTCTTCAGGTAGCGCAGACCCTCGACGGCCGCGCGTGCGCCCGACATCGTCGTGTAGTAGGTGACCTTGTTGGCCTGCGCGCTCATGCGGATCGAACGCGAATCGGCGATCGCCGAGCGGGTTTCGTCGACGGTCGTGAACACGAGCGAAATCTCGCCGTTCTTGATCATGTCGACGATGTGCGGACGGCCGTCCTTCACCTTGTTCACGACCTTCACCGGCACGCCGGCCGCCTCGATTGCGGCAGCCGTGCCGCGCGTGGCGACGATCGGGTAGCCGAGCTCGTGCAGCATGCGCGCGACTTCCACGGCCTTGGGCTTGTCGGCGTCCATCACGGTGATGAAGACGGTGCCCGACTCCGGCAGGCGCGAACCCGCCGCGAGCTGCGACTTGAAGAGCGCTTCGCCGAACGTCTTGCCCACGCCCATCACTTCGCCGGTGGAACGCATTTCCGGTCCGAGCACCGGGTCGACGGTCGGGAACTTGATGAACGGGAACACCGCTTCCTTCACGCTGAAGTAAGGCGGCACGACTTCCTTCGTCACGCCCTGGTCCGCCAGCTTCTGGCCGACCATTGCGCGCGCCGCGATTTTCGCGAGCGGCAGGCTGGTCGCCTTCGAAACGTACGGCACGGTACGCGAAGCACGCGGGTTCACTTCCAGCACGTAGATGATGTCCTTCTTCGAACCGTCATCCTGCGGCACTTGCTGGATCGCGAACTGCACGTTCATCAGGCCGACCACGTTCAGCGCCTTGGCCATCGCGGCGGTTTGACGCTTGAGTTCGTCGACCGTTTCCTTCGACAGCGAGTACGGCGGCAGCGAGCAAGCCGAGTCGCCCGAGTGCACGCCCGCCTGTTCGATATGCTCCATCACGCCGCCGATGAACACGTCGGTGCCGTCGGAGATGCAGTCCACGTCGCATTCGATCGCATCGTTCAGGAAGCGGTCGAGCAGCACCGGCGAGTCGTTCGACACCTTCACGGCCTCGCGCATGTAGCGCTCGAGGTCGCGCGGCTCGTGGACGATTTCCATGGCGCGGCCGCCCAGCACGTACGACGGACGCACGACGAGCGGGTAGCCGATTTCGTCGGCGAGCTTCAGCGCTTCGTCTTCGGCACGCGCGGTGCGGTTCGGCGGCTGGCGCAGGTTCAGGTCCTGCAGCAGCTTCTGGAAGCGTTCGCGGTCTTCCGCCGCGTCGATCATGTCCGGCGACGTGCCGACGATGGGCACGCCATTGGCTTCGAGGTCGAGCGCGAGCTTCAGCGGCGTCTGGCCGCCGTACTGAACGATCACGCCAACCGGCTTTTCCAGGTCGACGATTTCGAGCACGTCTTCGAGCGTGAGCGACTCGAAGTACAGGCGGTCGGACGTGTCGTAATCGGTCGACACCGTTTCCGGGTTGCAGTTGACCATGATCGTTTCGTAGCCGTCTTCGCGCATGGCGAGCGCGGCGTGCACGCAGCAGTAGTCGAACTCGATACCCTGGCCGATCCGGTTCGGGCCGCCGCCCAGCACCATGATCTTCTTGTTGTTCGTCGGGTTGGCCTCGCACTCGTCCTCATAGGTCGAGTACATGTAGGCGGTCTTCGTCGCGAACTCGGCCGCGCAGGTGTCCACGCGCTTGTAGACCGGGCGCACGTTCAGCTCGATACGACGCTTGCGCACGTCGGCAGCATTCGCGCCGAGCAGCTTCGCCAGGCGGCGATCCGAGAAACCGCTCTGCTTGAGGTAACGCAGTTCGTCCTTCGAAAGGCTCTCGAGCGTGCGGCCACGGACAGCGGCTTCCTTCTTGATGATTTCTTCGATTTGCGCGAGGAACCACGGGTCGATCGCGGTTTCTTCGAAGATCTCTTCGCGCGTCATGCCCACGCGGAACGCGTCGCCCACGTACCAGATGCGGTCCGGACCGGCTTCGCCGATCTCGCGGATGATCTCGTCGCGGCTCGTGGTCTTTTCGTCCAGACCGTCCACGCCGACTTCCAGACCGCGCAGCGCCTTCTGGAACGACTCCTGGAACGTGCGGCCGATGGCCATCACTTCGCCCACCGACTTCATCTGCGTGGTGAGACGCGGGTCGGCTTCGCGGAACTTCTCGAACGCGAAACGCGGAATCTTCGTGACAACGTAGTCGATGGTCGGCTCGAACGAGGCCGGCGTCTGACCGCCCGTGATTTCGTTCTTGAGCTCGTCCAGCGTGTAGCCGACGGCCAGCTTCGCGGCGACCTTGGCGATCGGGAAGCCCGTGGCCTTCGAAGCCAGTGCCGACGAACGCGACACGCGCGGGTTCATTTCGATCACGATCATGCGGCCCGTTTTCGGGTCGATCGAGAACTGGACGTTCGAACCGCCCGTGTCCACGCCGATTTCGCGCAGCACAGCCAGCGAGGCGTCACGCAGGATCTGGTATTCCTTGTCGGTGAGCGTTTGCGCCGGTGCGACGGTGATCGAGTCGCCGGTGTGGATGCCCATCGGGTCGAGGTTTTCGATCGAGCAGACGATGATGCAGTTATCCGCCTTGTCGCGGACCACTTCCATCTCGTATTCCTTCCAGCCGAGCAGCGATTCTTCGATCAGCAGTTCGCGCGTAGGCGACAGATCGAGACCGCGCTTGCAGATCTCTTCGAATTCTTCGCGGTTGTACGCGATGCCGCCGCCCGAGCCGCCGAGCGTGAACGACGGACGGATCACGACCGGGTAGCCGCCCGTGCCGGTGGCTTCGGAGATTTCGCCCTGCACCTTGAGCGCCTCTTCCATCGAGTGCGCCACGCCCGACTTCGCCGAACCGAGACCGATCTTGGTCATCGCGTCCTTGAACTTCTGGCGGTCTTCGGCCTTGTCGATGGCTTCCGGCGATGCGCCGATCAGCTCGACGTTGTACTTCTTCAGCACGCCGTGGTGGTGCAGGTCGAGCGCGCAGTTCAGCGCGGTCTGGCCGCCCATCGTCGGCAGGATCGCGTCGGGGCGCTCCTTCTCGATGATGCGCTCCACCACTTCCCACGTGATCGGCTCGATGTAGGTGACATCGGCCGTGTTCGGGTCGGTCATGATCGTCGCCGGATTGCTGTTGACGAGGATGACCTTGTAGCCTTCTTCACGCAGCGCCTTGCATGCCTGCGCGCCCGAATAGTCGAACTCGCACGCCTGGCCGATGATGATCGGACCCGCGCCGATGATGAGAATGCTCTTGATGTCTGTCCGCTTGGGCATAACGCTCTCGCTAAATATTCCTGTGTCTTTTTACGTCTGGCGGCTTGCTGCTTTCTTTGCCTGCCGCCCGGGTACGCGCGTGGGCCGTTATTCAACCCGGCTCGCTGCGCACCCTGCTCTGCGCTTTCGCTTCGGCTTCAGCGCGACGCTTACGCCTTCGCCTTGTCCATCAGCGCCGTGAAGCGGTCGAACAGATAGCCAATGTCCTGCGGGCCCGGCGACGCTTCCGGGTGACCCTGGAAGCAGAACGCGGGCTTGTCGGTCAGCTCGAAGCCTTGCAGCGTGCCGTCGAACAGCGACACGTGCGTGACGCGCGCGTTCGCGGGCAGCGTGGCGGCGTCGACCGCAAAGCCGTGGTTCTGCGACGTGATCACCACGCGGCCGTCGGCCAGATCCTTGACCGGATGGTTCGCGCCGTGGTGGCCCGTCTTCATCTTCAGCGTCTTCGCGCCGACGGCGAGGCCCATGATCTGGTGACCGAGGCAGATACCGAACGTGGGAATGCCGCGTTCGATGAATGCCTGCGCCGCCTTGATCGCGTAGTCGCACGGTTCCGGGTCGCCCGGGCCGTTCGAGAGGAACACGCCGTCCGGGTTCAGCGCGAGCGCGTCTTCAGCCGTCGACTGCGCCGGCAGCACCGTCACATCGCAGCCGCGTTCGGCCAGCATGCGCAGGATGTTCTGCTTCACGCCGTAGTCGAACGCGACGACCTTGTACTTCGGCGCCGACTGCGTGCGGTAGCCTTCGCCCAGACGCCATTCCGTGGTGTTCCACGTGTACGACTTGTCCGTCGAAACGACCTTCGCGAGGTCCATGCCCGCGAGGCCCGGGAACGAGCGCGCGAGTTCGATGGCCTTCGCTTCGTCGTCGGAACCGGCGAGGATCGCGCCGTTCTGCGCGCCCTTGTCACGCAGAATACGCGTGAGCTTGCGCGTATCGATGCCGGCGATGGCGACCACGCCTTCGTCCTTCAGATACTGGCCGAGCGTGCGCTCCATGCGGAAGTTCGAGGCGAGCACGGGCAGGTCGCGGATGATCAGACCGGCGGCATGGACTTTCGTGGCTTCGACGTCTTCGGCGTTGACGCCGACGTTGCCGATATGCGGATACGTGAGGGTGACGATCTGGCGAGCGTAGCTCGGGTCGGTCAGGATTTCCTGATAACCGGTGATGGCCGTGTTGAACACGACTTCACCGATCGTATGACCCGGCGCGCCGATCGAGTAACCACGAAAGACCGTGCCGTCGGCGAGCGCGAGCAGAGCGGGAGAGAATGACGGCAACACGGGAGACTCCTTGGGGGAGCACCCTGTGCCGACCTGTTATCCGACGTTGCGATCTTGCGACCTGAGAGCGGCTGCGGCGTCGGCATCCTTTTCTGTGAAGATCAGGATGCGCGCGCGGCTCGCTCGCTACGCGACCCCATCAGCGGTCGACCGTTGTGGCGCCGGGCCACGAGCGCGCGTTTGTGACGCGGGATCGGGCGGCAGCCGGCCAGTTGACGATGAAGCGCGGGCGGCGGATGAACGGATGGGAAGAGGTAGGCGCTAGGGTGCGGGTTGATAAGCTCAAACCTTGAAATTATAGCGCGAAAGTCACCTTTCCTTCAAATTCCAGGATGACGCTGGCGACGGAGAGCGTGCTCGCAGCCCGGTGCACGGCCCTATCCACTATAGCGGGCGGACGCGTGGCGGCAAGCGCCGCTTCTGTTTTTGGCACCCACCAATGAAAACGCCGCCACCTGGCAGGGTGACGGCGTCAAACACAACAAAAACGGAAAAGTGATCGGAGCGAAATACCATGCGCTGCCCCCGCAACGCATGTTTGAGCACCCTTCGCCAGCCGCTATTTTGTCTGGTGCTTCTGCGCGTGGGTTTCGGCCTTCGCGCGGCTTGCCGCACCCTTCGACGCCTTGCTGGGCGCGGCGCTGACCGTCTTGGCCTTGACAGGTTCGGAAACCTTGACGACCTCGGTGCGCGCGCGACCGTGCTTCTTATCGTATCGCGACTTCGACCCGGTGTCTGCAACGCGAGTGCCAATTCGCTGCACGGCACCACCAGAAACGTTCGCTGCCAGACGTTCCGGCCCCGGTTCGCTCGGCATCGCCTTATTGACCGGCACGTGCAGCACCAGCACCTGACCCGGCGCGACGTAGTCGCGGTGAGTCTTGTTCCACGCCTTCAACTGCCCGAGCGACACGCCATAGCGGCTCGCAACCGTTTCCATCGACTGCTTGCGGCGCACGCGGATCAGCATCTTGCGCGTGTCGGGCACGTCCGGCTCCATGGCCAGCACGGCGCTTTCCGCCACGTCGGCGCTGATGTCCTCGTCGTCGCCGTCGTCGGTGCGCGGCACCACGAGCGTCGAACCCGCCTTCAGGCGCATGCCCGCCGGAATCTTGTTCACCGACATCAGCGTGTCGGCGTCAACACCGATCTTCTGCGCGATCGCGGCCGGCGTGGCGCGCGAGTCGGTCGTGTAGACGGTCCAGGAGGAAAGCTGGCCGGAATAGGCCTTCAGGTTGCGCTCGAACGCGCTCGCGTTGTCGAACGGCAGCAGGATCTGCGGGTCGGTCGCACCGAGAATGATGGGCTTCTTGAACGACGGGTTCAGCGAGCGGAACTCGTCGGTCGTCATGTTCGCGAGCTTGGCGGCGACGTCCACGTCGATGTCGTGCGAGGTCGTGACCGTGACGAAATACGGATGGTTCGGAATGGACGGCAGCGTGAGCCCGTACTGCTGCGGGTTCATCACGATGTTCTTGACCGCCTGCAGTTTCGGCACGTAATTACGTGTTTCGTTGGGCATGCGCAGGCTTTGATAGTCGGTCGGCAAGCCCGCCGCCTCGTTGCGCGCAATGGCGCGCTGCACGTTCCCCTCGCCCCAGTTGTAAGCGGCAAGCGCGAGATACCAGTCGCCGAACATGTCGTGCAGGCGCGAGAGGTAGTCGAGCGCGGCGCTGGTCGAGGCCAGCACGTCGCGGCGCTCGTCCTGCCACATGTTCTGCTTGAGGTTGTAGGTGCGGCCCGTGCCCGGCACGAACTGCCACATGCCGGCGGCCTTCGCGACCGACAGCGCCTGCGGGTTATACGCGGATTCGATGAACGGCAGCAGCGCGAGCTCGGTGGGCATGTGACGCGCCTCGAGCTCTTCGACGATGTGATAGAGGTACTTCTGCGAACGCTCGGTCATGCGCGCGACGTAATCGGGCCGCTGGGCGTACCAGTTGGCGTTCATGTCGACGAGGTCGCTCTGCAGGTCGGGCATCTGGAAGCCGCGGCGAATGCGCCCCCAGAGGTCGGCGTCGGGGCTCGTGAGCTGATCGACGGAACCTTGATCGACGTTAATGGTTTCCCTTGCTGCGGAGGTCTTACGAATGAGGTCGGCGTTGGCCTGGGCGTTGGCTGGTGCTAGAGAACTCGCAGACGGTCCCCCACTCGCACAGGCGGCGAGCATGAGGACCAGCAGCGCACTGAGTATGAATCGCATGAAAATCTACATCCGCATGGCTGGAATTTGCAGCCGATAGTACGGAACGTGCCCGTTTCCGTCAATCGGAATTATTTGAAAAAAATCCATGAAATCCGCAGCTTGGGCGTGATTCCATACGATTGGGTTGAGCATGCCCCCTAACCTGGTTGGGTCAGCGGAACCGATTCTTCCATTCACGCATCATGGCGAAAGCAGCCAGCCGGTCCGGCACTGATTCGTGCAGTGCGTCGGTGAGCGCGGCCTGCACCGACGCATCGCCTGCACGCAGGAACGGATTGACTGCGCGCTCGTGCGCGATCGTCGTTGGCAGCGTCGGCACGCCGCGCTCACGCAGCGCCGCCGCTTCGCGGCTCCACTCGCGCAAATCGGCGTTTTCGGGATCGCAGGCGAGCGCGAAGCGAATGTTTGACAACGTGTATTCGTGTGCGCAATGCACGTGGGTGTTGCCGGGCAGTGCCGCGAGCGCGTCGAGCGAGTCGAGCATCTGCGCGGGCGTGCCCTCGAAGAGGCGGCCGCAGCCGCAGGCAAAGAGCGTGTCGCCGCAGAACACGTGCGGCGTGCCGGCGGCATCCGCCGCCTGAAAATAGGCGATGTGGCCGCGCGTGTGGCCCGGCACGTCGATCACCTTCAAGTCGAGCGCTGGGGCATCCAGACGGACGGCGTCGCCACCCTTCACACGCGTGACGAACGGGTCGAGCGGGCCGAGCGCCTCGCCGGCCGGGCCGTATACAGGGACGACGGCGTCGGCAAGCAGGTCCGCCACACCGCCGACGTGGTCGTTGTGGTGATGGGTGAGTAAAATAGCGACGAGCCGCCAGCCGCGCTGCGCGAGATACGCGCGAACCGGAGCGGCGTCGCCCGGATCGACGGCAACGGCGTTCTGGCCGTCCGAAACGACCCAGATGTAATTGTCTTCAAAAGCCGGAACCGGTACGTACTCGTAGGCGCACGCATCGCTCGAACGCGCGTACTCAAGCGGACTCTTCATGGGGCGACGTATTCTTCGACATGTCTGACCGATTGATTATAGACTGGCCCGCCTGGACCGCCTCGCCCGCTGGCAGGTATGTGCTCGGCTGGGAGCAGGAGCAGCTCGACCGCGTGGTCTCGAACATATTCGGCTACCATGCGCTGCAGCTCGGCCTGCCGCAGCTCGACGCCCTGCGCGAGAACCGCATGTCGTGCCGCGGTCTCGTGCTCGACGCCGCCAGTGCCGCCAGCGCTCCCTACTCCGTACCCGGCGCGCCGGCGCATGCGCACCCGAACGGCGGGCAGACCATGCCCGGCGCGAACGGCGCAACGCCAGACCGCAGCCCGTTGCTGCACGCGCCCGCAGGCCGCAGCACCGTGTGGTGCGACTATCTCGATCTGCCGTTCGAGGCGCAGAGCGTCGACCTCATCGTGATGCCGCACACGCTCGAATTCACGAGCGACCCGCACCGCCTGCTGCGCGAAGCCGAACGCGTGCTGATGCCCGAAGGGCAATTGCTGATCGTCGGTTTCAACTCGCTTTCGCTGTGGGGCGCGCGCCAGTCGGTCGGCAAGCTGACCGGCCATCCGTTCCTGCCGGCGCGCCAGGACCTGATCGCGTTCACGCGGCTGAAAGACTGGATCAAGCTGCTTGGCTTCGAGCTTGAACGCGGGCGCTTCGGCTGCTATCGTCCGCCGCTCTCGACCGACCAGTGGCTCGGCCGCTACGGCTTCATGGAAGCCGCGGGCGACCGCTGGTGGGCGATTTTCGGCGCTATCTATATGGTGACGGCGATCAAGCGCGTGCGCGGCATGCGCCTCGTCGGCCCACGCAAGGTCAAGAAGCCGGTGCTGGCTGCGAGCCTGAAGCCCGCGGCCACCACCCCTTCCCCAACACGCAACAAGGACTCATGAGCACACCCGACTTCGTCGAAATCTTCACGGACGGCGCCTGCAAGGGCAACCCCGGCCCCGGCGGCTGGGGCGCGCTGCTGCGTTTCGGCGCGCAGGAAAAAGAACTGTTCGGCGGCGAGGCCGGCACGACCAACAACCGCATGGAACTGATGGGCGTGATCGCCGCGCTCGAAGCGCTCAAGCGCCCGTGCAAGGTGATCGTGCACACCGACTCGCAGTACGTGCAAAAAGGCATCAGCGAGTGGATTCACGGCTGGAAGAAGAAGAACTGGATGACGGCCGCCAAGACGCCGGTCAAGAACGACGACCTCTGGAAGCGCCTCGACGCGCTCGTCGCCCAGCACGAGGTGGAATGGCGCTGGGTGAAGGGTCACGCCGGCCATCCGGAGAACGAGCGCGCCGACGCGCTCGCGAACCGCGGCGTCGCCACGCTCGCCGAACTCTGAGACCGCTTGCCGAAACCGCCTTGCGGCTGCCCCACGCTTTCACGCTTTACAAGACATGCGCCAGATCATTCTCGATACCGAAACCACCGGCCTGAACGCCCGCACGGGCGACCGCATCATCGAAATCGGCTGCGTCGAGCTGGTGAACCGCCGGCTCACCGGCAACAACCTGCACTTCTACGTGAACCCGGAACGCGACAGCGACCCGGGCGCACTCGCCGTGCACGGCCTCACGACCGAGTTCCTCTCCGACAAGCCGAAGTTCGCCGAAGTCGCGGACGAGATCCTCGATTTCGTGCGCGAGGCGGACATCATCATCCACAACGCGCCGTTCGACATCGGCTTTCTCGACGCCGAGCTCGCGCTGCTCGGCAAGCCGGGGTTCAAGGAGCATTGCGGCGAGGTGATCGACACGCTCGTGCAGGCCAAGCAGATCTTCCCGGGCAAGCGCAACTCGCTCGACGCCCTGTGCGATCGCTTCGGCATCAGCAACGCGCACCGCACGCTGCACGGCGCGCTGCTCGACTCGGAACTGCTCGCCGAGGTCTATCTCGCGATGACGCGCGGCCAGGAGAGCCTCGTCATCGACATGCTGGGCGAGCACGCCGCGACCGGTGCGGCCGCCGCGCCGCGCGTGCAGCTCGAGTCGATCGATCTGCCGGTGATCATGGCGAGCGACGAAGAGCTGAGCGCGCATCAAGCCGTGCTCAACGAGCTCGACAAGGCGGTCAAGGGAACGTCCGTGTGGCGCACCGAACCTGCCCCGGCCGAAGAAAATACGGCCGATGCGCAAAATGCTTAAAAAAGGGCTTTACAAGATCGGAAACGCCCTGCATAATCTCAATCTCTTCGGGTGGTTAGCTCAGCGGTAGAGCACTGCCTTCACACGGCAGGGGTCACTGGTTCGATCCCAGTACTACCCACCAGAATTCCTGGTGTTGGTAACGACAAACACCGAAGAATAAAAGGCCTCGTTGCGAAAGCAACGAGGCCTTTTGCTTTGCGCGAAGAAAGATGCGATCTCGCCCCCGAGGATTACCCTTGCCTACCCGCCTGGGGTGGTTGCTCCGGGTAGCCATGCTCCTAAGGTAACGCCAGATACCGGCACTACCGAAGCGCGATCTACGATGCCGCGCACGGACAAGGAGACATCATGAACGCACCGCGCGTCGCCGCCCCTCTCTTCCATCTCGAATTCACGGCTCGCCCGTCCTGATTCCACCGCACCGATCCCGGCGCGAAGCCGTCCTGCGCGCGCCGGTCCACGTCCTTGCGTTGCCCGCAACACCCCGGCGCCAGCCGGCACAACGAGATCGCCCATGTCCACTTCATCTTCCTGGCAGCCGAAGTCCGCCTGGACCGTCACGGCCCTGCTCACCGTGCTCGCCATGATCAACTTTCTCGACAAGATCGTTCTCGGCATGGTCGCGGTCCCGCTCATGGCCGACATGCACCTCTCGCCTGCGCAGTTCGGTTTTGTCGCCGGCAGTTTCTTCTGGCTCTTCTCGACCTCGACGGTTCTCGTCGGCTTTCTCTCGAATCGCATCGCGACCCGATGGATCCTGCTCGCCATGGGCGCAAGCTGGTCGATCCTGCAACTTCCTCAGGCCTTCACCACCAGCACGCTCGCGCTGCTGGTCTGCCGCGTGATTCTCGGCGCGGCGGAGGGCCCTTCGTTCCCGACCTCGGTCCACTCGCTCTTCAAGTGGTTTCCGGACCAAAGACGCAGTGTGCCCGTGGCCGTCATCAACCAGGGCGCGGTCGTCGGCATGGTGCTGGCCGGCCTCGCGATTCCCGCGATCACCCAGCGCTGGGGCTGGCGCATGAACTTCCTCGTACTCGCCGCGATTGGCGCGCTCTGGTGCGTCCTGTGGCTGGCCTTTGGCCGCGAAGGCACCCTGGACGCCGTACGCCGCACGCCGTCCGGCTCCACCGTGCAAACGCCAGACACTGGCGGCTCCGCCCGCTTGCCCTACCGCAAGATCCTCACCGACGCCTCCGTTCTCTCGATCTTCCTGCTCGGCTTCGTCGCCTACTGGCTACTCGGCCAGACCATCACGTGGCTGCCCACCTACCTCGAAAAGGGACTCGGCTTCGGCGGCATTGCATCGGGACGTCTCTTCGCGCTGGTCATCGCATTCGCTGCGCCAGTCAACATCGGGCTGAGCGCCCTCTCCCAGCGCATGCTCCAGCGCGGCGCGACCACGCGCGAGGCCCGCGCACGGCTTACGAGCGTCGTCACGATCGCGGGCGGACTGCTCTTCCTCGCGCTGGCAGCGATCGATCTCACGCCGATGCAAAAGGTGTTCTGCTATGCCGTGGCGGCCGCACTGCCCACGTTCTGCCTGACGCTCGCGCCCGCCATGCTCGCCGAAATGGTGCCGCTTGCCCAGCGCGGCTCGATCATTGCGATCAACACTGCGGTCGCGAGCCTCGGCGCGGCGATCGGGCCGGCCGTTGTCGGCCGGCTCGTCCAGGCTTACGCAGCGTCCGGCGCGCGTGCTTATGAAATCGCCATCGCACTAACGGCCGTGCTGCTGATCCTCGCGGCGATCGTGGCGTTGCGCTGGCTCAACCCCGAACGCTCGTTGCGCACGCTTGGCGAAGCCGCCACACCGCTCACCGCCTGAACGAACACGTCACGCGTTTGCCGCAATGCGGCGCGCGTGAGCCGTCAATACGACGAGCATCACAATCACAACCACAAATACATATCGATACTGGAGAGTGACATGCAAGTAACCATTAGCATACCTAACGAACCTGAATCTCTTACCCGGCAAACAGAAAGCTGGCCATTCACGCTCACTCGCCATACCCCGGCCATCGGCGCAGAAATCGGCGACATCGACCTGCGCGATCCGCTCGACGACACAACCTGCCTCGCCCTGCGCCGCGCGCTCCTCAAGTACAAGGTCCTGTTCTTCCGCGACCAGGACATCACGCCCGCGCAGCACGTAGCCATTGCCCGGCGCTTCGGCGAACTGGAAGTCCACCCGACGTTTCCGCATCATCCGGACCACCCCGAGCTGGTCATTCTCGGGCGCAACGACGCGAAACGCGGGCGCGAGAATCTCTACCACTCCGACGTATCGTGGCGCGAGATTCCGTCGATGGGTTCGATGCTGCGCTGTGTGCAGTGTCCCGAAGTCGGCGGTGACACGATGTGGATCAACATGGCCGCGGCCTACGAAGGCCTGCCCGACGACATCAAGACGCGCATTGCCGATCTCACTGCGGTCCACGATTTTCTGCCGCTGTTCGGGATCGCGGTTCCCGAAGACCAGCACGCGGAGATGAAAAAGCACTTTCCGCCCGCCACCCACCCGGTCGTGCGCACGCATCCTGAAACCGGCGAGAAAATCCTTTACGTCAACGAGGCATTCACAACCCATCTGGCCAACTACGGCCATAAGACCGTCGACCAGTACCGCGTGGGCTTCGACTTCAAGCTCGCCGAAATGGAACTGCTGCAGTTTCTGTTTCGTCAGGCGCAGGTGCCCGAGTATCAGGTGCGGCTCAATTGGCGTGCGAACACGATTGCCTTCTGGGACAACCGGTCGTGCCAGCACTACGCCATTCAGGACTACTACCCTGCGGTGCGCCACATGATGCGCGCGACCGTAATTGGCGACCGGCCGGTTTGAGCCGATCGCGTCGCGATCAGGAAATGGACGATGAAAACACTGAACCGCTTCTATATCGACGGACAATGGGTCGAGCCTGCGCAGCACGGTGCGGGCGCCGCCTCGTTCGACATTGTCGATCCTGCCACCGAAGAACGGATTGGCACGCTGGCGATGGGCAATCAGCAAGACGCCAATAGCGCCGTCGCCGCGGCGCGCGCCGCCTTTCCAACATGGTCCGAAACCCGCCGCGAGACGCGTATCGCGCTGCTCGAACGCGTCGCCGCGATCTATCGGCGGCGCCTGCCCGAGATCGCCGATGCCGTGCGCCAGGAAATCGGCGCGCCGATCTCGCTGTGCAATGCGCTGCAAGCGCCGATCGGCCTCGCCCAGCTACGCGCGGCGATCGACACCCTGCGCGACTTTGCGTTCGAAACGACGCACGGCAAGAGCTACGTGTGCCGCGAGGCAATCGGCGTCGCCGCGCTCATCACGCCCTGGAACTGGCCGCTGAACCAGATCATGGCCAAGGTCGCGCCGGCACTCGCCGCAGGCTGCACCGTCGTGCTCAAGCCCTCGGAAATCGCGCCGCTCGACGCCATGATCTTCGCCGAGATCATGCACGAGGCTGCTACGCCGCGCGGTGTGTTCAACATGGTGTTCGGCGAAGGCCGCACGGTCGGTGCGCGGCTCGCGTCGCACCCTGACGTGGACATGGTTTCCATCACGGGCTCGACCCGCGCGGGCGTCGAGGTGGCGATCGGCGCGGCGCCTACCGTCAAGCGTGTCGCGCAGGAACTGGGCGGCAAGTCTGCCCTGCTGATTCTCGACGACGCCGATCTGCAGTCCGCCGTGGCAAGCGGCGTTGCGCAGTGCATGGCGAATTCCGGGCAGACCTGTATCGCCCCGACACGCATGCTGGTCCCGCGCACGCGCTACGACGAGGCGGTCGCGATCGCGGCGGCAGCCGCCAACGCGATCCCGGTCGGCGATCCGGCAGACCCGGCAACGCGCATGGGCCCAATCTCGAACCGCGCACAGTACGACAAGGTGCAGCGCATGATAGAAGCCGGCATGGCGGAAGGCGCACGCGTGGCGGCAGGAGGCCTTGGCCGCCCGCCCGGCCTGGCGCGCGGCTTCTACGCACGGCCGACAATCTTCGCCGGCGTGCACAACGGCATGACGATCGCACGCGAGGAGATCTTCGGCCCGGTGCTGGCGATCATTCCCTACGACGACGAAGAGGACGCCATCCGGATTGCGAACGACAGTGTCTATGGGCTCGCTGGCTACATCGCCACAAGCGACCCGCAACGCGCGCGCAAGGTGGCCGCGCGCCTGCGTGTGGGTTCGGTGCGCATCAACGGTGCGATGCTCGATGTGAGCGTGCCGTTCGGCGGTTACAAGACGTCGGGGAACGGCCGCGAATATGGCGCAGAGGGGCTGGCCGAGTTTCTCGAGTGCAAGTCGGTGACGATGTAAGTCGCCATCAAACGCTGCGCTTCGCAAACGAGGCGGAAAGCAGCGCTTGCTGCGCACCGCCCTCATCTCCTCCCCCAAAAAAAGCGGGACCGGCTTTCCGGTCCCGCTCTGCGCTCACACCGCTTATCGACACCCTAGAAAGTCGAAAGCGTCAATGTGTTGGTCACCGAGGTCACACCGGCCACGCTCTGGGCAACGCGCGTGGCCTGCTCGATCTGCGCCTGCTCCGGCACCCATCCCTCGAGCGTCACTGCGCCATTGGCCGCGCGCACGGTGATGCCGCTCGCGCGCAGCCCCTTTGCTTTCGCGAGCGCGTTCAGCACGCGCCGGCGCAGCGCGCGGTCAGCGGCCTTCGCCGAGGCCGGCGTTGCGCCGCCGGAAGCCGCGGCGGCAACGGGCGCGGAAGACGACGCCTCGCCGCCTTGCGCGTGAGCCTGCAACGATGCGGCAAGCAGCATGGCCACGGCAAGCGCCCGGCCGTTGCGAATGATATTCATCCTGGTCCCTCCTTGTTGATGGTGGGTGGCGGCCGCGCCGCGCCCGTGCGTGCCGCCAACCGCGGCGCAGCGAAGCGCGGCACTGCCTGTTCAGAAGCGATGCGTCATGCCGACCACGGCGAGCACCTGCTTCGTGTCCGTGCTCGTCACCGAAACGCCCGGCCAGCTCATCGTCGCTGTGCCGTTGTTCTTCATGTAGCCCGCGCGCATATAGAACGCCGTGCGCTTCGAGAGACTGTGATCCACGCCGATCTGCACGCCGGGCGTGTTGTCGTGCGCGCCACGCACGTTGCGCTCGAACCCTGCAATCTCGAACGTATCGGCCGACGTCGCCTGAACCGTCGCGCCGAACTCCATCACGCTCGACGATTTGCCCGCGCCGAGCAGCGCCGCGAGCGAATGCGCTGGCGCATCGTGCGGCTTGTTGTACGCATAGTTGAACTGCAGGTTGACAATGCCGATGCGGTAGCTGAGCACGCCCGTGTAGTGTTCTGTGCCGAGCAGGTTGAGCGGTCCGGGCAGCCCCGCGATCGTCGCCGTGCCGGGATGCTGATACTGGTAAGCGATGCCGGCGTAGAGTCCGTAACCCGAATACGTAAGCCCCAGGTCGAGTATGTTGCCCGAGGTCTGCGGAACCGGCTGGGTGACGGTGGCCGTAAAGCCATACATGCCGTAAAACTGGACACCCGCGAGATTCGGCGACTTGTAGAGCATGGAATTGCTCGTACGGCCCGTTGCGGACTGACTGGCAAGCGTATTGCGATCGACCGCGAGCACCGCGGCCGAGAGCGGCGAGAGTACTTCGTTGCCACGGAACGGATCGGTCGGATAAACGACCCAGAACGTCGGCTGATACTGGCGCCCAAATGTCAGCGAGCCATAGTTCTCGTGAGTGAGGCCAACCCAGGCCTGACGGTAGAAGATCGCGCTGGTATCCGCGAGCAGACCGCCGTTGTTGATGTTGTAGCCGGCTTCGGTGTCGAACACCGCCTTCAGCCCGTTGCCTAAATCTTCAACTCCCTTCAGGCCGAACATCGACCCCGTGTTCCCGCCGCTTCGTTCGGAATACGAATTCTTTGCGCCGTTGTGCAAATACTGAATGAACACATCTGCCACGCCATACAACGTCACGCTCGACTGCGCCGCGGCGCTGCCGGCCACCACGGCCAGCGTCGCCCCGCAAATACCCTTGCTGATAGAACGCATGCATGTCTCCTCTTTATGATTGCCGCGTACAACAGCGCGGCGAATGTGTAACCCGTTTGGCACAGCGAAGCACATGCGGCGCAGTGTTGCAGGGACGATGGAGGGGACAACTACCCGAACGGAGTGGGGACGGGAATACCCCAACCGTCGCATGAAACCGGATGCGCAACGCCCAGATACAGGCCTGGATGCAGGCCCACGAAACTGGCGCGCCCTGCTGCGCATGCCGCAACATCAGCGTGCGCCAACCACCCGCGCGGGGTGGTGCCGCCGTGCCACAGTCGGCTCACGATCGCACTATCGCGCCTGGCGTTGCAGCGGCGCATTCTGGAGCGGCATTACATGCATCACAATCCAACCGCAAGCGCGACGCGAAAGTTGGCGCACACGCGCCAGATCGTCTGCACCGGCTACGTGCGCGACGACGGCCTCTACGACATCGAGGCCCGCATGACGGACACGAAGGGCCACGATTCGGCGCTGTTGTTCAAGGACGTGCCGCGCGGTAGCCCGATCCACGACATGCGGTTCACGATCACGATCGACGCCCATCTCGTGATTCGCGCGGCGCACGCGCACACGGAAAGCGCGCCCACGCCCTGGTGCTCGCAGATCAACGAGGCCTACGCAAAGCTGGCCGGCATTGCGATTGGCAGCGGCTTCATGAAGGAAGTGAAGGCGCGCCTGGGCGGCGCATTGGGCTGCACGCACCTCACCGAGTTGCTCGGCCCGATGGCTACCACTGCGTTCCAGACGATCATGGGGCTGCAGGAGGGTGCGCACACGAGCCTCGCCGCAGCCGCCCGCGGCGAAGGGAAGCCGCTTTTGCCCATGCTCGACGCATGCCACGCATGGCGCGCGGACGGCGAAGTCGTACATGCAGCGAGCCTGCTGCGCGCACGCGGGTGAGCGCCGATGTCTGGCGGCCGGTATCGCCCCCTGCCGACCCTCATTGCGCTACCGCAAAGCCGACCGGCACGCGCGGCGCGCTCGCTCGCGTGCCCGCACAATCACGCGCGCTACAATAGCCCGATACTCGTTTCGTCATCGGGCGTGCGCAGTCGTCGCGGCGCCATGACTGCAAGGCGCACGCGAACATGCCGCAACGCTGGCCCGACTCCCCATCCGCCGCCACCGGCGCGCCGTCGCGGGTGATGGCGCCGCGCAACAAAACGCGCGTCGTCGCACGCGAGCGTGTGGTCAGCCAGCTCATCGAGGCCCGGCGCAAGCGTTGCATCGTGCTCCAGGGGCCGGCCGGCTGCGGCAAGACCACCACGCTGCTCGCCTGGCGCGAGGCGCTGCTGCCGCTAGGCTTCAATCTCGCGTGGCTCACGCTCGCGCCGGAAGACGACGATCTCGCGAGCTTCGTCGACGGTCTCGTAGCAAGCCTCGCCCAGGTCGACCCGGCCATTTGTCGCGAGGCGGCCCTCCTCGGCGGCCGCGGCGTGGACGACGAAGCGGTCGAGCGCACCGTGATCGCGCTCGTGCGCGCCATCGCCGCTCGCACAGCCGACCTTGCGCTCGTCGTCGACGATCTCGACCATGTCACCAATCCACGCAGTCATCGCGCCCTCCAGTGGCTGATCGATTACGCGCCGTCGAACCTGCACATCGTGCTGGTGTCGCGCGGCAGCTTTCCGGTGTCGCTCGGTCGCCTACGCGATCGGGATCTGGTGCTGGAGCTCAACATGCGCGACCTGCGCTTTACCTTCGCCGAATCCGCAACATATTTGCGGGCGCAGCTTGGCGAAGTTAGCGACAAAGATGCGCGCGAGATGCACGAGCTGACCGATGGCTGGGTAGCCGGCCTGCAGCTTTTCTCCATGCATCTGAAGCGCCGCCGCTCGGCGGACGTCGTCCCGCCCCTCGCGAGCATGCAGCTTCACGACGCGAGCGCTTTTGGGGACTACTTCGAACGGGCGGTGCTCTCCCGCCTTTCGGCAACCGAGGTCGAGCTGCTCGTGCGCACTTCGGTTTGCGCGCGCCTGTGCTCGTCGCTGTGCGTCGCGCTCGTCGGCGACGAGCAGCCGCCAGAGGAAGTCCTTGCGCTGCTCGCACGCCTCGAAGCGGACAACCTCTTCATCACGCAGGTAGAACGTGTCGGCAATGAGACGTGGTACCGGCTCAATCCGCTCTTTCGCGAGACCCTGCTCGATCGCATGCGCACGCGAAGCGAGGCCCTGCAGCACGCGGTGCATCACGCGGCCTGGTGCTGGTTCCGCGACCACGGCTTGCCCGAGGAAGCCGTGCGCCATGCGCTGCAGGCCGGCGAAGCGGCCGCTGCTGCCGAACTCGTCTTGTCGGTGGCGCGCGATCTGCAGCTGTCCGGCGATCTGCGCAAGCTCGTCTCGCTCATTCACCTGCTGCCGCACGCCGAGATCGAGGCGCGCATCGACCTGCGGCTGTGGCGTCTGCAGCTCGAACTGTATGCGCGCGACTTCGAAGCCTGCGCCGCAAGCATCGCGCGCCTCGACACCGCGATTCCCGCCGACAACACCCAGGCGCGGTACCGTCTCTTGCTGCTGCGCGCGGCCGTCGACGTGCAACGCGACGACGCCGACAGTGCGGCGGCCATCCTGCCCGCGATTCTCGCCGCCCCGGTCGACGCCACGAGCCAGTCGATCGGCGCGCGCAGCAACCTGCTTTCCTGGCTCTACATGCGGCGCGGCGAATACGAAGAGGCACGCGCCGCGCAACACGACACCCCGCGCCCGCTGCACGCGGGCTCCCCGTTGATGGGCACTTCCGCGGGCGTGCTCAACGGGCGCTGCCTGGTCGGCTTCAGCTACGCGCTCGAAGGCCAGTTCCTGCAGGTCGAGCGCATTAGCCGCGACGTCCTCGCGGAGGCCGACGAACGTGGCAGCAGCACGGCGGAGGCCGCGTGCTTCGCGGCGGCGCTGCTTGGCGAGGCGCTCTACGAGTTCAACGACATCGCCGGTGCGAGACGGCTGCTCGAAGATCGCGTCGATGTGCTCGAGCGTGTATCCATTCCGGACTCCGTACTACGTGTGCACACCGTGCTCTCTGCCGCGCATTGGGCGGAGAGCCACCGGCTCGATGCATTCGCGTATCTCGATCGGCTCGAGGAGTACGCAAGCCGGCACGGCCTGCCGCGGCTCCTCGCGCACAGCCTCGCCGCGCAGGTCCGCCAGCATCTGCATTGCGGCCAGTTCGAAGACGCCGAAACCGATCTCGCGCGGCTCGACATGATCGCGGCACGTTTGCGGCCCACGCGGCCGAATGCCTGGCACGACGTCCACGCGCTCGCGGAGCGCTCGCATGTCAACTGGTGCCTCGCACACGAAGACTTCGAGGGCGCGGCCTTGCGCCTGCCCGAACTCATTTCGCATTGCAGCGAGCGCGGCTGGCAGCACCACATGGTGCAGTTGCGCATGCAGTCGGCGCTCGTGGATCACCGCCGCGGTCGTCTGGAAGCAGCCCGAGAAACCGCGCTCGCCGGCTTGCGCCTCGCCCACCGGCTCGGCCTCGTGCGCAGCGTGCTCGACGTGGACGCCAAAATCGTCGCCTTCGCCGCGCAAGTTGTGCATGGCGTAGAGGGTGAGACGGACAATCCGGACACTGGCGCCGATCCCGTGCTGGCGTTTTACGTCGACCGGTTGCGCGCCGCGCAGGTCACGGCAGCCGCACTCGCCAGCACAACGAACGAAGCTTCGCTGCAGCGCGACGCAACGCCAAACGGGGCCGAAACCCTCAGCGAGCGCGAAACGAAGGTCGTGAGTCTGCTCGCGCAGGCGCTGCCGAACAAGAAGATCGCCCGCACGCTCGGCATCTCGCCCGAAACGGTCAAGTGGCATCTCAAGAACATCTACGGCAAGTTAGGCGTATCGAGCCGCGATGAAGCGGTCGCGCGCGTGCGCGATCTGGGCATCGATCCCTGACGGGCGCCCTGCCCGGGCACGGGCGCGCATGCGCCACCCGGTACGGGTGGTACGACTGCCGGCACCACCCGCTATGCTTGTTTTCAAGGGGTTTCGCCCGACCGAACCCCTCCCGGAAAAATCAACGTGGCGCACCCCAAGGGTTGCACGCAAACGTTCAGGAGACACGGCTTAATGAGTACGCTCTCGGCCAGTACTGCGCCGGCGGTTGCCGTCCGGCCTCTACCCATGCCCCACCGTCGAACGCTCGTCGAGCGGCGCAGCGACGGCAGCCTGATCCTGCGCCCGGCAAATCCGCCGCCAGCCATTGCGCAAAAGAGCTTCGTGGATTTCGTCGAGGGCTGGGCGCTCACGCGCGGCGAGACCGCCGCATTTTGCGAGCGCGGGAGCGACGGCGCATGGCGGCGCCTGAGCTGGCGCGAACTCTGGCAGCAGGTGCAGTGCGTCGGCGCCGCGCTGCTCGAGCTGGGCCTCGATCAGGCGCACCCGCTCATGCTGCTCTCCGGTAATTCGATCGAACAGGCCGTCGTGCTGCTCGCCGCCGAATACGTGGGCATTCCCACCGCACCGGTTTCGCCCGCCTACGCGACGCTGAGCCAGGACTTCGCGCGTCTGAAGGCCATAGTGGAACTGGTGCCGCCCGCCGCATTGTTCGTGCAGAACGCCGCACCCTTCGAACGTGCACTCGCCACGCTCGCGCACTGCCACGCGCCGGTCGTCGCCGTGCAAGGCGCCGGCGCAGGCCAGCTCGACTGGGCGACGCTCGCGCAGACCGAACTGACCGCGTCGCGTCGTGCCGCGGTCGCCGCCGCGCATACCGCTATCACGCCGGATGCAACAGCACGCGTGCTCTTCACGTCCGGCTCGACCGGCACGCCCAAAGGCGTTGCCCTGACCTACGGCAATCTCAAGGCCGTAGCCGCCTACTACGCCGACAATCTTGCCTTCCTGCTCGACACCGAGCCCGTGTTCCTCGACTGGCTGCCGTGGCATCACGGCCTCGGCGGCGTGCTCAACCTGGGCCGCTCGATCCAGTTCGGCGCGACCCACTATATCGACGACGGACGCCCCGTGCCCGGCCTCATCGAGCGGACGGTGCGCAACCTGCGCGAGGTGGCGCCCACGATTTTCACGAGCGTCCCGTCAGCGTGGGCCGTGCTCGCGAACGAGCTCGAACGGGACCCCGAACTCGCGGCGAACCTGTTCTCGAAGGTTCTCTTCTTCGGCTATGGCGGCGCGAGCCTGCCCACCGATGTCCATGAGCGCATCCAGCGCGTGGCCGAAAAGACCGTTGGCCAGCGCATCGCCTTCGCGACCGGCCTCGCCTGCACGGAAACGAGCGGCATGGGGACGATGTGCGGCCGGATCACCAACACGATCAGCAATATCGGCACACCGGTTCCGGGTTCGGAAGTGAAGCTCGTGCCGCTCGAAAGCGCAGACGGCCGCTACGAGATCCGCATGCGCGGCGCGAACGTGTTCGGCGGTTACATCAAGCAGCCGGCACTCACGGCGGCCGCCTTCGACGAGGAAGGCTTCTTCCGGCTCGGCGACGCCGTGCGCCTCGCCAATCCCGAAAACCCATCGGACGGCATGCTGTTCGCCGGTCGTGTCGTGGAAGACTTCAAACTCACGAACGGCACATGGGTGCGCACGGGCGCGATGCGGCTCGCGCTGCTCGATCGCTGCGCCCCGCTGCTCACCGACGCCGTGATCTGCGGGCATGATCACGATTACGTCGCCGCGCTCGCCTGGCCGAACGTTCCGGCGTGCCAGCGTCTCGCGCCGGAACTCGCGGGCCTCGAAGCCGCCGCGCTGGCGCAACACCCTGTCGTCGTCGCCGCACTGAGCGAGCAGTTGCGCAACCAGCGCGCGCAAGGTGCGAGCGTTCACGTCGAACGGCTGCTGCTGATGGCAGAGCCGCCCTCCATGGACGCGAACGAAATCGCCGACAAGGGTTATGTCAATCAGGCCGTCACGCGCACGCGTCGGGCCCACCTCGTCGACGCGCTCTTTCACGCCGAACCCGCCGCACACGTCGCTCGCGCGCGTTGAGCTCACCCTCACACTCCCACACCCCTAACAGCAACTGCTAACGTTCAGGACTCCGATATGCAAATCAACCGTAACGTTTTTCGCGACGACCACGAGATGCTGCGCACCACCGCGCGCCGCTTCCTCGAAAAGGAATGCGTGCCGAGGCAAGCCGAATGGGACAAGGCCGGCAAGGTCGATCGCGAGACCTGGCTCAAGGCCGGCCGCGAAGGCCTGCTATGCCTGACGCTGCCGACCGAATACGGCGGCGGCGGCGGCGACTTCGGCCATGCGGCCGTGTTCAACGAGGAAGTCAGCCGGGCCGGGCTGAGCGGTCTCGGCTTCGGGGTTCACTCGGACATCATCGCTCCGTACATTGCACGGCTCGGCAACGAGGAGCAAAAGCAGCGCTGGCTGCCGAAGGCCTGCTCGGGCGAATACATCCTCGCCATCGGCATGACCGAGCCGGGTACGGGCAGCGACCTGAAGGCCGTGCGCACGACCGCCGTACGCGACGGCGACGAGTACGTGATCAACGGCAGCAAGACCTTCATCAGCAACGGCCTGAATGCGGACCTCATCATCATGGTCTGCAAGACCGACCCGGCAGCCGGCTCCAAAGGCGTGAGCCTGATCGTGGTCGAAACCGACCGCGAAGGCTTTCGCCGTGGCCGCAAGCTCGAAAAGGTGGGCCAGCATGCGCAGGACACCGCGGAACTCTTCTTCGACAACGTGCGCGTGCCGGTCTCGAACCGGCTTGGCGAGGAAGGCAAAGGCTTCGCCTACCTGATGACGGAACTGCCGCAGGAGCGCCTCTCTATCGCCGTGAACGCGGCTGCCAAGCTCGAAGCCTGCCTCGAGCACACGCTGAACTACGTCAAGGACCGCAAGGCATTTAATCAGACCGTATGGGACTTCCAGAACACCAAGTTCAAGCTCGCCGACATCAAGGCCCAGGCGCTCGCGGTGCGGCTCATGGTCGATCACTACCTGTCTGAACACGTGCGACGCCGCCTCACGCTGGAGGAAGCCGCTGTCGTGAAGCTCTTCGCGACCGAAACGCTCGGCAAGGCGCTCGACGAAATGGTGCAGTTGCACGGCGGCTACGGCTACATGCTCGAATATCCGGTGGCCCGCGCATTCGCCGACGCTCGCGTGATGCGCATTTACGGCGGCACGAGCGAAGTGATGCGCGACCTCATCTCACGCAAACTTTAAAAAAATTCAACTCACTCAGGAGTACTGATATGACACGAAGCGCATACATCGCCGGCGTCGGCATGATTCCGTTCAAGAAGCCCGGCGCGAGCGACACCTACGACGTGATGGGCGCCACCGCGATCCGCCAGGCGCTCGCCGACGCGGGCATCGACTACAGCGATGTGCAGCAAGCCTATGCGGGCTACGTCTACGGCGACTCGACCTGCGGCCAGAAGGCCCTTTATCAGGTCGGCATGACGGGCATTCCAGTCATCAACGTGAACAACAACTGTGCGACGGGCTCGTCCGCGCTCTATCTCGCGCGCCAGGCCGTGCAGAGCGGCGCGGTCGACTGCGCGCTCGCGGTTGGCTTCGAGTTCATGCAGCCCGGCGCACTCAAGTCGATCTGGAACGACCGCAAGAGCGCACTCGAGCGCGCGATCGACATCACCGACGAGCTGGTCGGCCAGCATGAGGGTTTGAGCAACGCCATCCGCCAGTTCGCGGGCGCGGGTCTGTCGCACATGAAGCAATACGGCACGAAGCTCGAGACCTTCGCGAAGATCCGCGCGAAGGCGAGCCGCCACGCGGCGCGCAATCCGCTCGCCGTGTTCCGCAACGTGGTTTCGACCGAAGACGTGATGGCCGCGCCCATGCTCTGGGAAGGCGTGCTCACGCGCCTGATGGCCTGCCCGCCCACCTGCGGCGCGGCGGCGGCGCTCGTCGTGTCCGAGGCGTTCGCGAAGAAGCACGGCCTACGCACCGACGTGGTGATCGCCGGCCAGGCGCTCACCACCGACACCCCGAGCACGTACGACGCGCGAGACATGATCCGCGTGGTCGGCTTCGACATGACGCGCTCGGCTGCGAAAAGCGCCTACGAGCAAGCCGGCATCGGGCCGCGCGACATCGACGTGATCGAGTTGCACGACTGCTTCGCGCAGAACGAACTGCTGACCTACGAGGCGCTCGGCCTGTGCGCGGAAGGCGAAGGCGAAAAGCTTGTGAACAACGGTGACAACACCTACGGCGGCGAATGGGTCGTCAATCCGTCAGGCGGCCTGCTCTCGAAGGGACATCCGCTCGGTGCAACGGGTCTCGCGCAATGCTACGAACTCACACAGCAACTGCGCGGCACGGCGAGCGAGCGCCAGGTCGAAGGCGCGAAGGTCGCGCTCGCGCACAACGTGGGTCTCGGCGGCGCGTGCGTCGTCACGGTCTACAAGCGCGCGTGAGCGTGAGCACGGCTGACGACTGGGAGTCAACCACATGATCGACAAGCAACACATCGGCAAGACGCTGCCCGCGTTTCGCGCCGTAGCCGAAGCGGGCCGGCTGCGCTTCTTCGCACAGGCGATTGGCGAATCGAATCCCGTCTACTTCGACGAGTCCGCCGCGCGCGACGCAGGACACCCCGGCCTGCCGCTGCCGCCCACGTTCCTGTTCTCGCTCGAATTCGAGCAGCCGGACGGGTCCTGGCGCGACGAGATCGGCATCGAGCTGCCGCGCATCCTGCACGGCGAACAGTCTTTCACGTATCACCGGCTCGCGTATGCGGGCGACGTGCTGCTGTTCGAGTCGCGCATCGCCGACATCTACGACAAGAAAGGCGGCGCGCTGGAGTTCGTCGTGCGCGAGACGCGCGTCACGAACCCGCGCGGCGAGCACGTGGCCGATCTGCGCAGCGTGATCGTGCAACGCAACGCCTGAAGGGAGACCTCGCATGACCATCCAGTACGACACGATCCAGGTGGGCGACACGCTCCCTCCCCTCGAACTGCCGAGCGTGGACCGCAAGATGCTCGCGCTCTTCGCAGGGGCCTCGGGCGACCACAACGCAGTGCATATCGACATCGACTATGCGCGGCGCGCGGGCATGCCCGACGTGTTCGCGCACGGCATGCTCTCGATGGCCTGGCTGGGCCGCCTGCTCACCCAATGGGTCGATCAGCGCCAGTTGCGCCAGTTCGGCGTGCGCTTCGTCGGCATCACGCACCTCGGCCATCGCATCGTGTGCACGGGGCGCGTGGTCGAGAAGTTCGAAGCCGAAGGCGAGCGTCGCGTGCGCCTCGAAATCCAGACCGCCAACCAGTATGGCGAACCGCGCGTCGTGGGTGACGCCGTGGTCGCGCTCTGAACCCACCCGCATCAATCGATAGAAGGAGTCAACAGCATGGGTAAGCTCGACGGCAAGGTGGCGCTCGTCACCGGCTCGGGACGCGGCATCGGCCGTGCAATCGTGGAAAAGCTCGCTAGCGAAGGCGCGCGCATTGTCGTGAACGACCTCGACGCCGATCCGGCGCACGAAACGGTCGAAGCGCTGCGCAAGGCAGGCGCCGAAGCGGTGGCCTGCGTGGGCAACGTGACGGCGCCGGACTTCGCCGAGCGCTTCATCAACACGGCGATGAGCACGTACAAGGGCATCGACATCATCGTGAACAACGCCGGCTACACCTGGGACGACGTGATCCAGAAGATGACCGACGAACAGTGGTACGCGATTCTCGATTGCCACATGACCGCGCCGTTCCGCATCCTGCGCGCCGCGTACCCGCATGTGAAGGCGCTGCACGCGGCCGACGTCGCCGAAGGACGCGAGGTGTATCGCAAGATCGTGAACATCTCGTCCACGTCCGCGCTCAATGGCAACGCCGGGCAGATGAACTACTCGTCCGCGAAGGCCGGGGTGATCGGCATGACGCGCGCACTCGCGCGCGAATGGGGGCGCTTCAACGTCAATGTCAATGCGGTGGCATTCGGCCTGATCCACACGCGCATGACGAGCGCCGACGCGAAAGCGGGCGCGACGGTGAGCATCGAAGGCCGCGAGATCCGCGTGGGCCTGAACCCGGAGTTGATCAAGACGCATGCGCAGCGCAATCCGCTCGGCCGGGGCGGTACGCCCGAAGAAGCGGCGGGCGGCGTGTATCTGTTCTGCTCGCCCGAGTCGAACTACATCACCGGCCAGACGGTCGCGGTAGCGGGCAATCTTCAGTAAAGCGAAGCAACGACTTGTCCAGTCCGGAAACCCGCCGCCGCGCGGGTTTTCTCTTTTTCGGGGCCTGATCAAGCGCCGGGTGGTCTATTCAGCGCCCGTATCGAGGCCAATGCCACGCGCCATGCCCGCCGCCGCGAACACCATGACGATGACCAGCACCGTCTGCCACACGCCGATGCGGGCATATTTCGGCGCGCCGGTCAGATCCGGCACGTCGCCTCGGCGCACGGCGAGGCGCCAGCGCAGCAGCGCCATCATCGGGGCAATCTCGAGCAGGAGGATCAGCACGAGCGCGCCCATCTTCACGTGAAAGAGCGGTTCGTGCAGGTAGTACCCGGCGCCCTTCTCGAAGCCGCCGAACGCGCGCATGGCACCGGTGACGATCAGCACGACGGCCGAGCCGCCCCAGCCGTTGTCGGCGCTGAAGATCACCGGCAGGTCCTCGGTGGAGGTACAACGGCGCAGTCCGCGTGTACGCCGCAGGATGGACGCGAGCGCGAAGCCGAAGGCCAGCAGGTGAATGGCGGCGAGCAACCAGCGTATGAGCATTGCGACTCCTTCGAGTGGACGACAGGAACGGCAAGCAGCAGAAAAGCGGGCGTAAGCGCGGGCGCGGCGTCGATAGCCGCGCCATGTCGGGTGCGTCAGGTCTGCTTCAGCGCCGAGTCGAGAGCGCGCGAGGCCGTGCGGTCCCCTTCGGAGGCAAGCGACACGCGAAACACGGTCTGGCGGTTATGGCCCGCCGCAGCCGGCGAATGCCAGAGCAATTCGATCTTCGGCCGGCGCGCGGGCTTGCCCGCAAGCTTGGACGATGACGACGCCGATGCCTGACGCGGCGCATTGTGGGCACCGGGTTCTCGCGTGGCCGCGGGCGGCACGCCCGCCAGCGTAGCGGCGGCATCGGGAGGATCCGCGCTGGCAACCGGCTCGGCAATGCCTGCCGTGACCGCGGGATCGTCCGCCTGAGCGCGCTCGGGTGCAGGCAGGCGCGCAGGCTCCGCCATGACCACCCCGCCCTGCGGCGTCCCCGAAAGCCAGCGCACCGACAGTTCACGCGCATCGTACTGCCCGACCTTGCGGCTTTCCTGCCAGACGACCGTCGTGCGCGTGGCCGGATCGATCGACACGGCGAAGCGCCCGATCGCGAAACGCCGCGCCGCGAAGTTGCTTCGCCAAAGCGCGCGCGGCCGGCAGATCCAGACCACAGCCGCATAGAGCGCGGGGGCGGCGACGAGCCAGCCATTCGTATCGGCCACGGCGTGGAAGGTGCGCCGCCAGCCGGCGGTCCAGACAAACACGCCGATCGAGCCGATCGCGAACAGAAAGCCGAGCACGCCGAAGAAGCGCAGCGCCTGGCGCAGCCACTGCGGCAGCGGGTGAAACGGCCGCTCGACGCGCGCCTTCGCGCCCGGCAGGACGATCAGCAGAAACAGGAAGACGAGATTCAGGCTTGCCGCCGGCGACGACGCCATGCCTTCGAGCGCGGCGAGAAAATTCATCTGCGCCATGGAGTGCAGCCAGCGCGCCAGGATCACGAGCCCGATCGCGCGCAGCGCGAAAAGCGTCCCGGCACCGGGTACGGTTGCCGTGGGCGTCGGTCGGGTTCTGGCCAAGGGTCTTCTCCTCTGTCGACCAGAGTTCGCGCTTCAGCGCGCAACTCTGGTCCCATGCAAAGCACGCTTTTGTGGGCGCCGCGGATTTTACGGCACGGCCATTATAGGGACATTAAGCGTGCGCCTCACTTGCCGGCGCAGCGAATGTGACAACGCCCCGGTGCACAGGCACCAGGGCGTTGGGGAAAAGCGGGAAAACCGGGCGCGCCGCAGCGCGTCCGGTTTCGGTGCGCAGCTTAGCCGGCGTTGACTTCGCGCAGCACCGTGCGATGCTTCTGACGCAGCAGTTCTTCGTACACGGCCACGTAGTTGCGCGCCATCACCTTCGACGAGAAGCGCGACTCGAACGCGGCGCGCACCTTCTCGCGCGGCAGCGTCGACAGGCGTTTGATCGCGGCGACTGCGCTGATTTCGTCTTCGACGACGAAGCCCGACACGCCGTTCTCGATGACTTCCGGCACCGAACCGCGCTTGAACGCGATAACCGGCGTGCCGCAGGCCATGGCTTCGATCATGACGAGGCCGAAGGGCTCCGGCCAGTCGATCGGGAACACCAGCGCATGGGCATTGCCGAGGAACTCACGCTTTTCGTGCTCGCCGATTTCGCCGATGTACTCGACGTGCGGCAGCGCCATCAGCGGCTTGATGACTTCTTCGTAGTAGGCACGGTCGGCCTTGTCGATCTTGGCGGCGACCTTGAGCTTCATGCCCGCCTGCCCGGCGATGCGGATCGCGCGGTCAAGGCCCTTCTCCGGCGAAACGCGGCCGAGGAATGCGAGGTAGCCGGGCTCGACGTTCGGAATCGGCGTGAGCACGTCTTCCGGCAGGCCGTGGTAGACGGTCTGCTGCCAGTTGGCTTGCTGCAGCGGATTGCGCTGGTTGTCCGAGATCGAAACGACCGGCACGTCGTTGAACGCGTTGAACACCGGCTGCAGTTCCGGCAGGTCCAGACGGCCGTGCATGGTCGTGACGAACGGCACCGGCTGACGCGCGAACAGCGAGAACGGGTAGTAGTCGATGTGGAAGTGCAGCACGTCGAATTCTTCCGCGCGGCGGCGAACTTCTTCGAGCAGCAACATGTGCGGAGCCATCACATCGCGAATCGTGGGGTCGAGGCGCAGTGCCTGCGGCCAGAACGCTTCGAGCTTTGCCGAGGTGATCGAATCGCCGCTGGCGAACAGCGTGACATCGTGACCCTGTTCGACCAGCGCTTCGGTCAGGTAGGAGACCACCCGTTCCGTGCCGCCGTACAGCTTGGGAGGAACCGCCTCGTGCAACGGAGCGATTTGAGCGATTCGCATAGTGGTGAACTCCTTCCTCGTAATAAATCGGGCAATAGACTGCAAATTTGACAATCGACCTATGCAGGCTGCGGCTTCCTTGTCGCCACGCGCCTTACAGGCGTTCCGTACCGCTAACCGCGCCGGAAATCCGGACACAGACCCGACGCAGTTGTGAAGCGGCAAGAGAGCGCACACGCGGCGGTTCAGGCGGTAAACGCGCAGGGTTCGCGGCCGTTGACATAAAAGCTGTCAAATTCCCTACGCCGTCCGAGTCGGCATTATCCCGGTCAGGGGTCAATACCGGCTAGATCATTTCAAAGTCTTTACGTTGTTACAAACCGGAAACACTCCGCAACCCATTGTTTTCCAAGAGAGTTCTAGATTGGGTGCTGCGCTGCGGAAAACAACTGCGGGGGATTGTCGCGGCACGAATCCGCATCGATCGATCCCACTCGTAAGGTTTCAGGTTCGTCATGGGCTGGCTGCGCGTTGCAGGCACGCACAGCAGTTTTCCGAATGCAATCCGTAATTCTATCTCTAAAACATCTATCACTAAAACGGTCCACGATTCCTGTTGAACCTCCGCTGCAACAACGTGTCCCCAATCTGTATCCCGCGCTATCGTGTCGCGATATGATGCGCGTCCGCCGGGCACAGGCGGTGCGCCAGGCGCACGGGGTGTTTACAATGCGGTAAGTCCGCCTTCGTTGCCGCGCGCCCTGAGCCGTTCGTCGCCTCAGCGCCAGCTATCTTCCTTTGAACTTGCACGGACGAAATTCCGTCAGACCGACCACCCGATCAATTGGAACATCTGACCACCGCCCAGCGTAACGCCCACAACGCAAAGCTCGCGAGCTATGCGCGGCGTCCGCTCGCGTTCCTTTTCCGCTACATCAAGCGCCATCCGTTCGCCCACAGCGTCGTGCTCGCCAGCGTGTTCGCGGCCGTGGGCTGCGCGCTTGCGTCGCAATACGCCATCAAGCATCTGATCGACGTGCTCGGAGCAGGACGCCATCATCCGGGCCCGCTGTGGACCGCGTTCGCCATCCTCGTCGGCCTGATCGCCGCCGACAACCTGCTCTGGCGGGTCGGCGGCTGGTTCGCCGCGCACACCTTCGTCACCGTGACGGGCGACCTGCGGCGTGACCTCTTCCAGTATCTGAGCGGACACTCGCCCACTTACTACGCCGAAAAGCAGCCCGGCACGCTCGCGAGCCGCATCACCGCGACGTCGAACGCCGTCTACACGGCCGAGAACACCACGGCGTGGAACGTGCTGCCGCCCTGTATCGCCGTGGCCGGCGCGATCGTCATGATCATCGCCGTCAATCCGCTCATGGCGGCGGGCCTGCTCGTCTGCTCGGCCATCCTTTCGGTGATCCTCTTCAAGCTGGCCGGGCGCGGCTCGTCGCGCCACCACACGTTCGCCTCCAAAGCGGCCGCCGTGGACGGCGAGCTCGTCGACGTGATCGGCAACATGGCGCTCGTGCGCGCCTTCGGCATGACGTTGCGCGAGCAAAAGCGCTTCGGCTCGACCGTCAAGGCCGAACTCGACGCGCGTCGCTCGAGCCTGCTCTACCTCGAAAAGCTGCGTCTGCTGCACGCCGTGATCACGGCCATGCTGTCCGCCGGGCTGCTCGGCTGGGCGCTCTGGCTCTGGGATCAGGGCAAGGCGACGTCGGGCGACATCGTGCTGGTGAGCTCACTCGGCTTCACGATCCTGCACGGCACGCGCGACCTCGCCGTGGCGCTCGTGGATGTGACCCAACACGTGGCGCGCCTGGCCGAAGCCGTGCAAACGCTGCTGGAGCCGCACGGCATGCCCGACCGCGACGACGCCACGGAGCTCGTAGCCCAGGGCGGCCGCGTCGACTTCGAGGGCGTGACGTTCGCGTATCCGCACCGCAAGCCGATCCTCGATCATTTCGACCTGCACATCGAGGCCGGTCAGCGCGTCGGCCTGATCGGCAAATCGGGGGCAGGCAAGACTACGGTGCTCGCGCTGCTGCAGCACTTCTACGACACCCAGGGCGGCGCCATCAAGGTCGACGGCCAGGACATCGCGCACGTCACCCAGGACAGCCTGCGCCATTCCATTGCGCTCGTGCCGCAGGACATTTCGCTGCTGCACCGCTCGATCTACGAGAACATCGCCTACGGCCGCCCCGAGGCGAGCCGCGAGGAAGTGCTCGCCGCGGCTCGCGAGGCGCGCTGCGCCGAATTCATCGAGGCGATGCCCGAGGGCTACGACACGATCGTGGGCGACCGCGGCGTGAAGCTGTCGGGCGGCCAGCGCCAACGCATTGCGATCGCGCGCGCCATTCTCAAGAATTCGCCGATCCTGCTGCTCGACGAAGCCACCTCCGCGCTCGACAGCGCGTCCGAAGAGGCCATCCAGCAGGCGCTCGACCGGCTCATGGTCGGCCGCACCGTGATCGCGATCGCCCACCGCCTCTCCACGCTCAACAACTTCGACCGCATCATCGTGATGAGCGCGGGCAAGGTGATCGACGACGGCAGCCCCGAAGAGCTGCGCAACCGTCCGGGCCTCTACCGCGACCTCCTCGCCAAGCAGTACGGCAAGCATTCCACCCTGCATCTGGGCAAGAAGACCGACGAAAAGCACGTAGCCTGACCACCGCGCAGGCGGGCGCGCCGCCGCCGTGCGCTGCCAAACGCAAAAAAGCCGCTTCAGTGCATCGCCTGAAGCGGCTTTTTTTCGCTCTCGCCGAGGCGGGCTCGGCGTGGGTGCTCAGCCCCGCGCGGGCTCGAGCGGCGGCAAGCTGACTCCTTTCCGCACGCTGACCTGGCTGAGATCGCGCATGAAGCGGTCGCGCCAGACCGAGACATTGTTCTCCCGCAACTGGCCCATCATGTCCCGATAGCGCGCAAGCCGCTCGGCAAGCGGCATGGCGAGCGCGGCATTGAGCGCGTCGGCCATGCCGTCGATATCGAGCGGATTGACGATCAGGGCGCCCGAAAGCTCCTGCGCCGCGCCGGCGAAGCGCGAGAGCACGAGCACGCCCGGATCTTCGGGGTCCTGCGCCGAGACATATTCCTTGGCGACGAGATTCATGCCGTCGCGCAGCGGGGTGACGTAGCCGACGTTCGACGCCCGGAACAACGCGGCCAGCACCGCCCGTTCGTACTGGCGATGGATGTACCAGATCGGCGTCCAGTCGAGTTCCGCATAGCGGCCGTTGATGCGCCCCGACTCCGCCTCGAGGCGCAGCCGGATGTCCTGATAGGCGTGCAGGTCGGCGCGCGTAGGCGGCGCGATCTGCACGAACGAGACCTTGTTGCGCTGCGCCGGCGCGTGGTCGAGCAGGCGCTCGAACGCGCGAAAGCGCTCCACGAGCCCCTTCGAGTAGTCGAGCCGGTCCACGCTCATGATGACCTTGCGCCCGTGCAGCGTGGCCTTGAGCGTGCGCACCGGCTTGCCGCGTTCGCCCGCTTTGGCAAGCTCCGCGATTTCGTCGGGATAGACGCCGATCGGGTAATCGCCCGCGCAGAGCGTCTGCCCGAACGCCTCGATGCGCGTGAGGCCGTCCGCCTGCAGCGCGGTCGTGCCGCCCGCCTCGTTCACGATGTAGTCGCAAAACGCGCGCAGATCGGGCCTGGTCTGGAAGCCGAGCAGGTCGAACGCGCAGAGCGCCTGAACCAGTTCGCGATGCGGCGGCACCGCCAGCAGAACCTGCGAGGCCGGAAACGGAATGTGCAGGAAAAAGCCGATGCGGTTCTTCACGCCCGCCGCGCGCAGCGCCTGGGCGAACGGAATGAGGTGATAGTCGTGGACCCAGATCACGTCGTCTTCGCGCAGAAGCGGCACGAGTTGCTGCGCGAGCCACGCGTTCACGCGGCTATAGCCCTCGTACTCGTGGCGGTCGTACTGGACGAGATCGGCGCGGTAGTGGAACGCGGGCCAGAGCGTCGCGTTCGAGAAACCGCGGTAGTACTGGTCGTAGTCGCGCCGCAGCAGGCCGATGGTGGCAAAGGTCACGGGCCCGCGCTCTTCGAGCGCGATCTGCGGCTGGCCGGAGGTGAGCACGTCCCCGCTCCAGCCGAACCACATGCCGCCGGTTTCCTTGAGCGCGTCGTACACGCCCACCGCGAGGCCGCCCGCGGCCGGACCGCCTTCGGAAATCGGCGCGACGCGGTTCGATACGATGATCAATCGGCTCATGAGGGGCGGGGTCCGTGCTGGAAATCAGTAGAGCAAGGCGCACGCGAGGCATCGCCGCGCGTGACGCAATCAACGTGGGGAGTGAAGCGAGGCATGCGCGCGCTCACCGGGCGCCCGGCATGGCCGCGACGAGCGACGCGAGCCAGCCGATCAACGCGTCGACCGAATCGATGCGTGTTTGCGCGATGGTGTCGCCGCCGCCGACCTTGATCGACAGCCCGCCCAATGCGTTGACGACGGCGAAGCCCTTCTCGTCGGTCAGATCGTCGCCGGCGAACACCGGACGGCGGCCCGCGAACGGCGGCTCGTCGAGAAACGCGCGCAGCGCGCGGCCCTTGTCGACGTCCTTCGGCTTGATCTCGTAGACCATCTTGCCGGGTTGCAGCACGTAAGCGTCGGCGTAATCGGCGGCGAGGCGCTCGGTCGCGGCGCGCGCGGTGCCCTCGTGCTCCGGAACGTTGCGGTAGTGCAGTGCGAGCGACGCGCCCTTGATCTCGAGCAGCATGCGCGGATGCGTGCGCACCACCTCCGCGAGCACCTGCTCCATGCGCAGCAAACGCTCATCGTTGAAGCCGACACGCTGCGTGTCGCCGTTGGCGTCGCGCCGCTCGGCGCCGTGCAAACCCGCCACGGGCAGATCGGGCATGCCGAGGAAACCGTCGATGCTCTCGATGCCGCGCCCCGAGACGATCGCCACGGCGCCGTGCGTCGTGCGGCGTAACTCATGCAGCAGCGCGAGCATGTCGGGACGCACGAGCACGCCGTCTGGCGTGGGCGCGAGATCGACGAGCGTGCCGTCGAAATCGAAGAAAAATGCCGTCTGGTCAGGCGGCAGGACTGCCGGAAGTACTTGCATTGCGTTCTTTTCACCCATCGGCCTGCTGGCCGGGTATGGCCCCGGGCAGCGCCCAGGGAAAGTGTGCGAATCTTACCGCGCCTTGGATCGATTATCGAGAAAGTAAGGGGCTGACCGGCTGCGCGGGCCTGGCCGGAGTCGAATCGGCTCGCCTGCGGTCCGGTTTGTCGAAAGTTGGACTCCCCTGCCAGGGCGGTGATTCAGCCGATGCGAGCCGATGCGGCATATCGACGCGAGCGATTAGCACGACCGGGGCGCTCGCGACCGGGCAGCCCCAATTTTGCTACAGTCGCAGCGACAAGCCGGGCCCAATGCCCTGTTCGAGCGCGGCTAACGTAATCCAATCGAGTCGACGAGATTGCTTTTGTTCCTCACCTTCGAGCCCATGCTGCGCACGTTCCGCACCCGCCTTTGCAGCGGCCTGCGCAGCCTGCGGCACGCGGCGCTCGCGGCGGGCGCCTTGCTGCTCGTGGCATGCTCGCACCCGGGCGAGCCGTGGCAGCTGACGAACGTAAGCGGCCACCTGCCCGACCTCGATTTCGCACTCACGGCCGACAATGGCCAGCCCGTAACGGGCGCGAGTTTTCGCGGGCGCACGACGCTCGTCTATTTTGGCTATACGCATTGCCCGGACGTCTGCCCGGAGACAATGGCGCGCCTGATGCAGGTTATAGCGAAGCTCGGCCCCGATGCGCAGAAAGTGCGGATACTCTTCATCAGCGTCGATCCGGCGCGCGACACGCCGCAGGCCTTGCACGCCTACGTCGGCGCATTCGATGCCCAGCATGCGCGCGGCCTGACCGGCACCGACAGCCAGATCGAGTCGCTCGCGCGGCGCTACCGCGTGGCCTACCAGATGGAAAAGCGCGACCCCGACGGCAGCTACGAAGTCACGCACAGTTCGGCCGTCTATGTGTTCGACGCGCAGGGCCACGCGCGCCTGCTCGCCACCGACAGCAACACCCCAGACGCGATCGCGCACGACCTGCGCCGCGTGATCAACGACACGGCGTGAACGCATGCCGCGTCGCGGGTCCTATCATCGAGCCTTGATGTAACAGCAAGGCGCAACAGCAAACCGCAACAGGAAACGTTATGACGAAGAACCTCAAGTCACTCACCGTCTCGCTCGGCTGCGCGCTGAGCACCTTCGGTGCGCTCGCCGCTTTCGCGCCCGCCGCACACGCCGCCCCGGGCGCGCTGAGCACGCAGGACGCGTGGGTGCGCTGGCTGCCCAACGACCTGCCTGCGGCGGGCTATGTGACGCTCAAGAACGATGGCGACCAGCCGGTCGATCTCGTGGGCGTATCGAGCAACGCTTACGGCATGGTCATGCTGCATCAGACGGTCTCGAATGGCTCGACGCAGAAGATGATCATGGTGCACAAGGCAACGGTGCCGGCGCACGGCACGCTGGCGATCGCACCGGGCGGCTACCACCTGATGCTGGAGAAGGCGAAGCACAAGATCGCACCGGGCGACACGGTGAACGTGAAGCTGCAATTCTCGGACGGCGAAACGCTCGACACGCCGTTCGCAGTCAAGTCGCCCTCAGGGCAGTAAGGCCGCAGCAAAACCAACGCGCGCATCCCGTATGGTTGCGCGCGCAAGCATGTTGAATCCGCGATGAGGCCGCCGCCATGCTCGCGATGACCCTGATCTACTGGCTCCAGCCGTGGGAGCCCTCGCCGACCGTGATGATCTGCACCCTGCTCGCGGCGGTGCTGTTCGTGCGCGGCAAACGGCACGCGCGGGTGTCGCTCGCGCGCCAGCTCTCATTCTGGTTCGGGCTCGGCGCGCTTTATGTCGTGCTGCATACGCGGCTCGACTACTACTTCGAGCACGAGTTCTTCATGCATCGCGCGCAGCACCTCGTGCTGCATCATCTGGGGCCGTTCTTCATCGCGCTCGCCTACCCGGGCGCGGCGCTGCGCGCGGGCATTCCGTTCAAGTGGCGCCAGCGCTTCGTGCGCCCCGTGCTCGCCGCGCGACCCGTGCGCGTGGCGCTCGACATCGTCATGCATCCCGTCGTCGCGGTCGGACTCTTCGTCGGGCTCATCTACTTCTGGCTCTTTTCGCCGATCCACTTCATCGCGATGCTCGACTGGCGCCTCTACCGCGTCATGAACTGGAGCATGGTGATCGACGGGCTGCTGTTCTGGTGGCTCGTGCTCGACTCGCGCCCCGCTCCGCCCGCGCGCCTCTCGCCGGGCAAGCGCGTGCTCGTCGTGATCGCGGCGATTCCGCCGCAAATCGTGCTCGGCGCGTTCATCTTCTTCACGCCGCGCGAGCTATATCCGATTTATTCGATCTGCGGCCGCGCATTCACCTGGCTTTCGCCCATGCGCGACCAGCAGATCGGCGGGCTGCTGCTGTGGATTCCGGGGTCGATGATGAGTGTGGTCGGCGCACTGATCGCGCTGCGCCACTGGATGCGCCTATCCGCGCGCGGACGTTTGCCGCAGCACCGGCGTGGCGCGCGACCAACATCGAATCAGGCCGAGCGCATCCACACGTGAGGAATGCCGTCCTCGTCGTGAATCTCGCCAACGGGTGAGAAGCCAAACGCACCGTAGAACTTCTGCAGATGCGCCTGGGCATGCAGACGCATCGCGACGTCCGGCCATTGGCGCGCGATCTGCGCGATGGCGCGTTCGAGCAGCGCGTTGCCGAGCTTGATGCCGCGATGGTTCTGCGACGTCACCACGCGGCCGATACGCACATCAGCATCCTCTGCATCGGGTAGCAGCACGCGCAGATAACCCGCGAGCGCTCGCTCGCCGCCCTCTTCGCTCCATGCGAACAGATGCCACGCGCCGAAGTCGAGACCGTCGATATCGCCATACACACAGTTCTGCTCGACGACGAACGCGTCGGAGCGCAATTTGAGCATGGCGTAGACTTCACGCGCGTCGAGCGCGTCGAAGGCTTTCCATTGCCAGTCGAATTGGGGTAGCGGCAAGGCGGCGGACTGCACGGTCATGGTCTGCGATTTCCATCGAAGCATAGTGAATGACCACGATTATGCCGCGCGCCGCGCATGCTACAAACCCGCGACTCAGGCGGCGCTCACTTTCGCCGGCGCGGCGCTTCGTACTTGCGCCAGTACTGGAACGGCTCTTCATGCAGATCGATGTCGAGATCGACGATGCGCGCCTGCATGCTCTCCTGCGCGTCGGCAATGGCCTTGTTGTAGACCGCCGGCGCGATCTCTTCGAGAAAGAAGCCCAGCAGCGCGCCCGCCGCGATGTTACCGATCGGCTCTTCCATGTTCGCGTCGAAATAGCGCTGGATGGAGGCGATCGCTTCGCTGCGCGCGTCTTCGGGAAGTTCGATGGACATGTCGGGCAACCGGAGAGGATGGGTGCCGGCTATTGTGCGCCACGTGCGCGAGCGCGCAGCAAAAAACAAAAGCCACCCGAAGGTGGCTTTTGTTTTGCATCTGGAGGCGCGAGCCGGAGTCGAACCGGCCTACACGGCTTTGCAGGCCGCTGCATAACCGCTTTGCTATCGCGCCAGAAGCGGACTGACTGGAACGCGGCGAACATCAGGCAAACTGCTTGAGCCCGCAACGACCGGACAGATTTGTTTGATGGCTTGATACTGATGCAAGCCTGCCAAACAAAAAGGGAAGCGTTGCTTCCCCTTGGCATTTGGAGCGGGAGACGAGTCTCGAACTCGCGACCTCAACCTTGGCAAGGTTGCGCTCTACCAACTGAGCTACTCCCGCAAATGTCCTGCTTTACTGCATTTTTCCTGCTTCAGCGCTTCGTTTTTACTACTACAAAACGCCGCACCTTAAATTCTGGAGCGGGAGACGAGTCTCGAACTCGCGACCTCAACCTTGGCAAGGTTGCGCTCTACCAACTGAGCTACTCCCGCATATTCGCTTCAGATATATGCCTAACTTCGGCTTATCTTCTGCTATCTCCACCGCATCTGCTTGCTTGCTACTGCGTCGTGCAGCGGAGAAGTGAGATTATGTATAACCCGCAGAATCGTGTCAACCCCTTCGTGTGATCTTTTTGGAAAAAGACACATGGGATTCACACCACGCCGCTCACAGGCTTCCCCGTTCGCGGATCTGCGGCCACGCGAGCTTCATGTAGTAGAGCATCGACCAGATCGTGAGGAACGCCGCCACATAGATGAGCCACGCGCCCCACACGCGCGAGTCGAACAGCGTCACGCCGCCGAGCGTAAGCGGTGCGTAGAACAACAGCATGGGAATCGCGACCATCTGGCACGCGGTCTTGAACTTGCCGAGCGAATTCACGGCCACGCTCTTCGACGCGCCGATTTGCGCCATCCATTCGCGCAGCGCCGAAATCGCGATTTCGCGTCCGACGATCACGAGCGCGATCACGGCGTCAAGCCGCTGCAGATGCACGAGCACGAGTAGCGCCGCGGTCACCATCAGCTTGTCTGCGACGGGATCGAGGAATGCACCGAACGAGGACGTCTGATTCCACTTGCGCGCGAGAAAACCGTCGAACCAGTCGGTGAGCGCCGCGAGCACGAAGAGCAGCATCGCCAGTACGTTCTGCTGCATCGGGGAAAGCATTGTCTGCGGCAGATAGAACACGCCGACCACGAGCGGAATCGCCAGGATCCGCAGCCAGGTCAGGAGAATCGGAATATTGAACGGCATCGGCTGGCGCTATCTGTCGGGGGAGATGCAATTATGGGAGATGCAATTGTGCCGCGTCGCCGCACCTGCCACAAGCAACCGTAAGGATTGGCCGGGCCGCACCCGGCCCGCAAGGCCGCCGCATCAGTGAAGCTGCTGGTAGATCTGCTCGGCGAGCGCGTGTGAGATGCCCTCCACGCTCGCCAGATCCTCCACACTGGCCGCCATCACGCCGCGCAGGCCGCCAAAGCGCGCGAGCAGGCGCTGACGGCGCTTCGCCCCCACGCCTTCCAGTTCTTCGAGACGCGAAGTCTGGCGCGTTTTGCCGCGCTTCGCGCGCATGCCCGTGATGGCGAAGCGGTGCGCCTCGTCGCGAATCTGCGCGACGAGCATGAGTGCCGCGCTCTCCTTGCCGAGTTCGAGCGGCGCACGGCCGTCGGCGAACACGAGCGTTTCGAGACCGACCTTGCGCCCCTCGCCCTTCGCCACGCCCACCAGCATCGCCGGATCGAGACCCAGTTCAGTGAACACCTGGCGCGCGATCTCGACCTGCCCCTTGCCGCCGTCGATCAGCACGATGTTGGGCAGCATGCTACCGGGCGGCGGGGCTTCGACTGCCTCGCTGGCTTCCGCGGCTTCGGACGCTGCATTCGGGTCGGCGGGATCGGGGGCCGGCACGGGCGGCGGCGCCTCTTCGGTTTCGGCGCGCGCCGCTTGCGCGACCATCTTCTCGTAGCGGCGCGTGAGCACCTGACGCATGGCGGCATAATCGTCGCCGGGCGTGATGCCGGTGATGTTGTAGCGGCGATATTCGGCCGACTGCATCTTGTGATGGTGATAGACCACGCACGACGCCTGCGTCGCCTCGCCCATCGTGTGGCTGATGTCGAAGCACTCGATGCGCAAATGCGCGAGGTCGTCGAGTTCGAGCCCGAGCAGTTGCGCGAGCGTGCGCGTGCGAGCCTGCTGGGAACCCTGCTCGGAGAGCAGGCGCGCGAGCGCGAGCCGCGCGTTCTGTTCGGCCATGGCGAGCCACGCGCGCTTCTGACCTTGCGGCTGACGCAGCAGCGTCACCTTGTGCCCGGCCTGTTCGCTCAGCACATCGACAAGCTCGCGGTTTGCGGGCGGATGGCTCACGACCAGCACGGGCGGCACGCGGTTGCCGAAGTAGTGCTGCGCAATGAAGGCGTCGAGCACTTCGGATTCAACGCCGATCTCGCGCTTCGTGCGCGTGCCCGCTTGCGACTCGATCGCGGGCGCGGTGGCGGTATCGGATTCGGCATCGCCTGCATCGTCGCTCGCGTCGTCTTCATCCTCTGCGAGGTCGGCCGCGATGGCGAGCGGATCGGCTTCGAGCGCCGCATCGTCTCGAGCGTCGGCCTCTTGCGCTTCTTCGACGTAATCCTCCACCGTCTTGCGCGCAAGCGAGGGCAGCGACTTCAGCGCGCTCGCCGCAACCACGGTGTCGCTGTCGATTTCCTCGGCAACGCCGCCCTCTTCGTCGGTCAGCGCGCGCTCCACATGCGTCGGGAAATACGCCTTGTCGCCCAGATGCCGGCCGCCGCGCACCATCGCGAGATTCACGCACACGCGCCCGCCCAGCGCCACCACGGCAAGAATGTCGACATCGCTCTCGCTGCCCGTTTCGATGGCCTGCTGATGCAGCACGGTCGAAAGCGAACTCATCTGGTTGCGCACGGATGCCGCCTGCTCGAACTTCAGCTCCGAGGCGAACGCGTGCATCTTCGTCTCCAGTTCCTTCATCACCTCGTTCTGGCGGCCCAGCAGAAAGCGCGATGCGTTGTTCACGTCGCGCGCGTAATCCTCTTCGCTGATCGCCCCCACGCAAGGCGCCGTGCAGCGGCCGATCTGATGCAGCAGGCACGGCCGCGTGCGGTTGTTGAACACCGAGTCTTCGCAGGTGCGCAACTGGAACACGCGCTGCAGGATCTGGATACTCTCGCGCACGGCCGAGGCGCTCGGAAACGGCCCGAAGTACTGGTTGTTGCGATCGACCGCGCCGCGGTAGTACGCCATGCGCGGGAACGTGTGCCCGGTGATCTTGAGAAACGGATACGACTTGTCGTCGCGAAACAGGATGTTGTAGCGCGGCGTGAGTGCCTTGATGAGATTGTTTTCGAGCAGCAGCGCCTCGGCCTCGGAACGCGTGACCGTGGTCTCGATGCGCGCAATACGCGTGACCATCATCGCGATGCGCGGCGAAAGCTGCGTCTTGGTGAAGTAGCTCGACACGCGCTTTTTCAGGTCGCGCGCCTTGCCGACGTAGAGGACCGCGCCTTGCGCGTCGTAGTAGCGATAGACGCCCGGCAGATGCGGCAGCTGCGCGAGCGCCTTTTTCGGGTCGAAAACGTCGGTGTCGGTCATCCAGTTTCGGGGACGGGCGGTGCGTCGAGAGAGGTGAGACGTTGCACAGCGCGCCGCCGTCGCGACGCGTTCATGGCTGTGTCCTAGAATCGCAAGTTTAGATCATTCCATGCCGCACGGAACCCGTGCCGAACTTGCCAGCCGGGCGTTCTACGCCCGCCTGAGGCATGGCAGTCATGTTTGCGCCGCGTCGCGCGCCACCCAAGCTACCCATGACAGAAGCCCACACTCCCGCCGCCGCTAGCGATAGCGCCATCGCCTGCGACCTCTTTTGCGCCGTCATCGACAATTTCGGCGACATCGGCGTGTGCTGGCGGCTTGCGCGCCAGCTCGCGCATGAGCACGGCTGGCAGGTACGCCTGTTCGTCGACGACTTGCACGCGTTCCAGAAGCTCTGCCCCGCGCTAGACGCGAGCCGCGCCACGCAATCGGTCGAGGGCGTGCTCGTCGAGCACTGGCACGAGCCCGAGCATGCGGGCGACACGCTGCAGATCGCCGATGTCGTGATCGAAGCGTTCGCGTGCGAGCTGCCGCCCGTGTACGTCGCGGCGATGGCCGAACGCGAGCGCAAACCCGTCTGGCTCAACCTCGAATATCTGAGCGCAGAAGACTGGGTGGCCGATTTCCACCTGCGGCCCTCGCCGCACCCGCGCTACGCGCTCGCCAAGCACTTCTTCTTTCCTGGTCTCGGGCCCGGCACGGGGGGCGTACTGAAGGAGCGCACGCTCGACGCCGCGCGCGCGGACTTCGAGCGCTCGCAAGACGCCCGCGCCGCGTGGTGGCAGCGCGCCACGGGCGGCGCGCCTCCGGGGCCGGAAGCCACCGTGATCTCGCTTTTCGCCTACGAGAACCCAGCCGTCGATCACCTGCTGGAGCAATGGCGCGACGGGGCAAAGCCAGTGGTTCTGCTTGTGCCCGAGGGCCGCATCTCCGGCGCGCTCGCGCGCTTTTTCGGCGAGCCGGCGTTCGGCGCGCGCGCTCAGGCCACGCGCGGCGCGCTGCACGCGCACGCGCTGGCGTTCACCGAGCAGCGCGGTTACGACTCACTGCTCTGGGCGAGCGATCTGAACTTCGTGCGCGGCGAAGATTCGTTCGTGCGCGCGCAATGGGCCGCGCGACCGTTTGTCTGGCACATCTATCCGCAAGCCGACGATGCTCATCTGCCAAAACTCGACGCAGCGCTCGCGCACTACGGCCGCACGCTGCCGCAGGCGCCGCGCGCCACGCTCGAACGCTTCTGGCATGCGTGGAATGGCCGCGGTACGCCGGACTGGGCCGAATTCGCGCAGCATCTGCCCGTCTACGCGGCGCGCGCGAACGCCTGGGCCGCCGAACTCGGGCAGGTCGGCGATCTCGCCGGAAATCTCGCCGAATTCGCAAAAACTCAGTTAAAATAAGCGGTTATCCGACGGCAGCCGTCTCAAGCGCTTCGAGTTTCGCGCCCCACATCGCACATACGCGAATGAGGGTCGCAGCAGTTGCAACCGCAGCACCCGCAACACCAACCGAATCCGCTTGCGACGTTTGCCGTCGAGCACACTCGAAGCTACTTCAATCTGGACAGGACAGTTTTTTATTATGAAGACCGCACAGGAACTCCGCGTCGGCAACGTCGTGATGATCGGTAACGACGCGATGGTCGTGCAAAAGGCCGAATACAACAAGTCGGGCCGCAACGCCGCCGTCGTGAAGATGAAATTCAAGAACCTGCTGACCGGCGCCGGCATGGAAACCGTGTACAAGGCAGACGACAAGTTCGACGTCGTCGTGCTGGATCGCAAGGAAGTGACGTACTCGTACTTCGCCGACCCGATGTACGTGTTCATGGACGCCGACTACAACCAGTTCGAAGTCGAAGGCGAGATGATGGGCGACGCCCTCAACTACCTCGAAGACGGCATGGGCTGCGAAGTCGTGTTCTACAACGAGAAGGCCATCTCGGTCGAACTGCCGACCGTGCTCGTGCGCGAAATCATTTACACGGAACCGGCTGTCAAGGGCGACACGTCGTCGGGCAAGGTCCTGAAGACCGCCAAGCTGAACACCGGGTTCGAACTGCAAGTGCCGCTCTTCTGCAACATCGGCGACAAGATCGAAATCGACACGCGTACGAACGAGTACCGCAGCCGCGCCTAAATGTAACTGCGGGTAACCGCGGCATACTGCAGCGCAAGAACGCCTGCCCCGCCCGCCTTGGCGGGCAAGGCGGCAAGCGTCGTGAAAGCGCCCCTCGGGGCGCTTTTTCTTTTTTTGCTGAACGTGTATGTTTGAGACTGCCACGGAAAACCTTACCGGTTATGCGCAACGGATTGCGTACTTGCCGCCTGCCGCAAGCAGGCGGCAAGCAAGCGCAGCGCGCGCCGGTCAGATTGACTCCCGCGGCACGGTTTCTGCTGTGAGGTGAGAGAGCATGCGTTCCACACTCTTTCCCTTTATCAGGAGAAGCAAATGAATAACGACATTGCTGAAGGCAAGTGGAAGCAGTTGATCGGCAAGGCCAAAGCGGCATGGGGCGAGTTGACGGACGACGAACTCGCGAAAGCCGAAGGCCGTGCGGACCGACTCGCCGGGCTCATCCAGGAACGTTACGGCAAGACGCGTGACGAGGCAGAACTGGAAGTGCGCCGCTGGTTCGACGCACACCGGCCGCGCGACTAAGGCCGCGTCCGCGGCACGGCCGGTACGGTCGCCGCCCACTTGCAGGCAAACAGGGGGTTGCACGCACGCCCAGGCGCCACGCGCTTCGGCCTTGTGCTGCTGCCCGGCCGCCACGCTGCCGGGCATAGCCGTCGCGCCCCCGCTCTGGCGCAGCACAACTGGGAGGACCGGAACTGAACACCCTGCTACGAGACATCTCCGTGATCTCGGTGAAATCTTTCGCATCGTGCCGCGCTTGCCCGCGCCGCGCGGCTGTCTGCCGGGGCGCGCGCGCTACCCAGCGTGCGCAGCGCCGGCGCGAATGCGCTCATCCGTAAGCCGCTACCGCCATGCCACATGCCCTGATTGTCGAAGACGATCCCAATAGCCTGTCAGGTCTGTCAGCGATCCTGTCGGCCGACGGGTTCTCCGTCGACACTGCTGCCACGCTCGCGCAAGCGCGCGCCGCCCTTGCCCGCTTCATTCCCGATGTCGTACTCGTCGACCTGAACCTGCCCGACGGCGGCGGGCTCGAACTGCTTCCGTACTTGCCCGCGCAGCCGCCGGGCGGCGCGCTGCCCGTGATCGTCATGACCGGCAATGCCACGGTCGAAAGCGCGATCGAAGGCCTGCGCCACGGCATCTGGGACTATTTGCTCAAGCCCGTCAACATTCCGCGCCTGCGCAGCCTGCTCGCACGCATTCCGCGTCCCTACGAGCTGACCGAAGAAGTGCGCACGCTGCGCGCCGCGCTGCGCCAGATGGGCCACTTCGGGCCCATGCTCGGACGCAGCAGCGCGATCCAGCATGTCTACGACACGCTCGAACAGCTCGCGCCCACCGAATCGGCGCTGCTCGTGCACGGCGAAGCCGGCACGGGCAAGGAAGTCGCCGCGCGCACGCTGCATCAGTTGAGCCGCCGCCGCAAAGGGCCGTTCGTCGTGTGCGACGCGCACTCGCTCGTGGCAGAAGCGGCCGCCGGACGTCCGCTCGCGAGCGTGCTGTTCGGCCATGAACGCGGCGCGTTCACAGGCGCGGAACAGCGCGAGCCAGGCCTCGTCGATCAGGCGAGCGGCGGCACGCTCTTTATCGACGAGCTGACCGACCTTACGCGCGAGCAGCAGGAAACGCTGCTGCGCGCGCTCGATTCGCAAACTTTCATGCGCGTGGGCGGCAGCAGCGAGGTGGGCACCGATTTCCGCCTGATTGCCGCCACCCGCGCGGTGCCGCGTGAAGCCGTCCAGCAAGGCGCGCTGCACAACGATCTGTGGATGCGTCTCGACGCAGCGGCGATCCCGCTCCCGCCGTTGCGCGAGCGCGACGACGACGCCGCCCTGCTCGCGCTCGCGTGCGTCGACGAGCTCAATCAGGACGCCCAGTCGCACGGTCTGGCCGGCGCGACGCGGCTCGTCGCGCCATCGTTCATCCGCGAGTGCCTGGCCTATGACTGGCCCGGAAACGTGCGCGAGCTGCACGAACGCGTGAGGCGCGCGTGGCACGCCTCGGGCGAGGTGCTGGAAACCTTGCAGGCCGAGGAAAGCAGCGGCGCGGGGCCGCGCGACATGAACGGCGGCCGCGTGCAGGTGACCGTGGGCACGCCGCTCGCCGACGTGGAAGAGATGCTGATCCGCGCGACGCTCGACGCCGTAGGCGGTACGCGGCACCGCGCCGCGTCGTTGCTCGGCATCAGCCCCAAGACGCTCTACAACAAGCTGCAGCGTATGCGGCTGAACTGAGCCCACGAAGCCAAACGCTCCCGGCGCCCGGCATGTAAAAAGGCGGCCCTTCGTTTCCGGAGGACCGCCTTTTTCGTTTTACCGGCGCGGCAATCAGGGCGTCAAGGCAGCACGCTGCGCAGCAACGCCTGCGCCTCGATGTACCCTGGGTCGGCCACCAGCTTGTCCCAGCGCAGCGCCTTGCCGCGCGCGCGCATGCGCTTGATGCGCAGGTCCGACGCCTTGGCGGCGCGGCGCGGCTCGGTGGTGCGCAACGCGTCGAGCACCTTTTCGGCCTCGTGCGGCTGGTTGCAGATCAGCACCATGTCGCAGCCCGCTTCGAGCGCGGCGCGCGCGCCTTCGGTCAGCGTGCCGCCCTGGCGCGCGGCCTCCATCGAGAGATCGTCGCTGAAGATCGCGCCCGTAAAGCGCAGCCGCTTGCGCAGAATCTCCTCGACCCAGATGCGCGAAAAACCCGCGGGCTTCGAATCGACCTTCGGATAGATCACGTGCCCCGGCATCACCGCCGTGAGCGAGAGGCCGAGCCAGTCGTAAGGCAGCGCATCTTCGCCGAGGATCGCTTCGAGCGGACGCTCATCGACGGGCACCGCGACGTGCGAGTCCGCCGTCGCGAAGCCATGACCCGGAAAATGCTTGCCGCAATTGGCCATGCCCGCAAGCGACAGTCCGTGGTTGAGACTCTTGGCGAGCAACGTGACGACGCGCGGGTCGCGATGGAACGCGCGGTCCCCCACCACCTTCGACTGCCCATAGCCGAGATCGAGCACAGGCGTAAATGACAGATCGATTCCGCACGCGCGCAGCTCGCCCGCGAGGATATAGCCCACGGCCGTTGCGAGCTTGGTGGCGAGCAGCACATCCTTGTCCCACAGCGCGCCGAGGCGCCCCATGGCGGGCAGCACCGTGAAGCCGTCGGTGCGAAAACGCTGCACGCGGCCGCCTTCGTGATCGACGGCGATCAGCAAGTCTTCGCGCACCGCGCGAATGGCGTCGGTCAGCGCGACGAGCTGCGCGCGATTCTCGTAGTGGCGCGCGAACAGGATCACGCCGCCGGTCATCGGATGCGCGAGGCGGCGCACGTCGTCGTCGTTCAGCGTGGTGCCCACCACGTCGAGCATTACCGGCCCGGGATTATTCTTCATCGATGAGTTTTGCTGAGTTGTGCGTAGATGCCGCGCGACGCACGGCGATGGATATCAGCCGTTGACTGCGGCGTTCACTTCGGCGATCACGAACGACACCGCGTAGTCGTGCTCGTCGGTGATGCTCACGCGCGCCGTGATGCCGCGTTCGTCGAGCCACCGCGCGAGTTCGCCCGAGGCGACGATCACGGGCCGGCCGCCGGGCTCGTTGAGGGTCTGCATGGCGCGCCAGGTCATCGGCATGCGCATGCCAAGGCCGATCGCTTTCGAGAACGCTTCTTTCGCGGAAAACCGCGTACACAGGTACGCGAGGCCTCGCACTTCCGAGCGCGCCTTGCGCGCCTCGTACACGGCGAGTTCATCCGGGCCGAGCACGCGCGGCGCGAAGCGCCCGTTGGTGCGCTCCATGACCGCCGCCACGCGGCTCACCTGAATGATGTCGGTGCCGATACCGTAGATCGCCATGAGACTCCCGTCGAGATAGATCGATTGCGTGAGCGCTACGTGCGGAGCTGCAATCAGCCGCGCGTGCCGAGGCGCGCCGCGACCATGATCGCCTTCATTTCGCGCACTGCGTTCTCCCAGCCCGCGAAGATTGCGTGCGCAACGATCGCGTGGCCGATATTCAGCTCGACGATGCCGTCGATGGCCGCGATCTGCTGCACGTTCGTGTAATGCAGGCCGTGGCCGGCGTTCACCTTCAGTCCGAGACTGTTGCCGCAGTTCACGCCCGTCACCACGCGCTCGAATTCGCGCTCCTGCTCGCCGGCGTCGTGCGCTTCGGCGTAGCGGCCCGTGTGCAGCTCGATCACGGGCGCGCCCGTTTCGTGCGCAGCGCGGATCTGCGTTTCGTCCGGGTCGATGAAAAGCGACACGCGGCAGCCCGCATCCGCAAGCTGACGGCAGGCGGCGGCAACAGCGTCAAAGTTGCCTGCGACGTCGAGGCCGCCTTCGGTCGTCAGTTCCGCGCGCTTTTCGGGCACGAGGCAGACGTCGTGCGGCTTGATCTCGCACGCGATGTCGAGCATCTCGGCCGTCACCGCGCATTCGAGATTCATGCGCGTTTTCAGTTGCGGGCGCAGCGCACGCACGTCGGCGTCGACGATATGGCGGCGATCCTCGCGCAGATGCAGTGTGATCGCATCGGCGCCCGCCTCTTCGGCGAGCAACGCCGCGCGGATGGGGTCGGGGTAAGCGGTGCCGCGCGCGTTGCGCAGCGTGGCGACGTGGTCGATGTTCACGCCGAGGTCGATCACGTTGGGCGAAGTGAGAAAGAAGCTCATAGGTTCTGCAAGTCGATCAGAATCTGGCGCGTCGCGAGCGGCGTGCCGCCAAGGTAAGTGTTCAGCAGGAAACGCATGAGCGCCTTGCTCTGCGCAACCGTCTGGGGTCGATGGTAATCGTCCTCTTCCATGTCGAGCAACGTCTGGCCCGAAAGCAGGGGCCATTGCGCGGGCCATTCGTCCGATGCGTCGCGCACGCCGCGCTCCGGATCGAATACGTAGCGGCCTTCAGCCACCACGGCCTTGCGGTTCACGGTGCGGTTGAGCGCGAGCGCGTAGCCCGCCTCGCGCAACAGCACGCGCTCGAACGAGCGCAGCACCTGCACGGGCGGCTCGTCGTGCGCGAGGCGCGTAAGCGTGACGACGTAGTGGCGAAAGAGTTCGGGATGCGGGTCTTCGCGCGCGATGAACTTCACGAGCAGTTCGTTCACGTAGAAGCCGCACAGAAGCGCGTCGCCCGTCAGCGGCAACATGCCGCCGACCCACTCGGCGCCCGTGAGCGTGCGCACCTCGCCCTTGCCGGTCCACGACAGCGCGAGGGGCTGGAACGTTTGCAACACGCCGCGCAACGCCGAGTGCGGACGCTTCGCGCCCTTCGCGACGAGCGCCACGCGGCCGTGATCGCGCGAAAGCACATCGATGATCAGGCTCGTCTCGCGGTACGGATAGCTGTGCAGCACGAAAGCCGGCTGCTCGGCGATGCGGTAATCGGGGGTCGTGCTGCGTGAAGCGCGCGGCAGTTGCGAGCGCGCAGTGGTCTTGCGGGCGGGCCGCGGTTCGGCGCGGCCTTCGAGCGTGGCGTCGGCGCCTTCGGTCATCGCGTTGCGCGTGGCGGCGCCTTTCGACGCCTTCGTGCTGCGCGCAAGCGCCGTGCCTTTTGCGGGCGAGCGCCGCGTGCCGCGGGATTCGGACGCTTCGCCCGGTGCGAATGCCTCGTCGGCCTGCGCCTCGTCGTGCGCGGGCCAGTCGTCGTGCAGGGTTCCGGCTGCGCCGTCACTCATACGCGGTGCCCGTCGTGCTTACTCGTAACCGTAGGCGCGCAGCCCGGCATCGTTGTCGGCCCAGCCGCTCTTCACCTTCACGAAGGTTTCGAGATAGACGGGACCGTCGAAGAGCTTTTCCATGTCGAGGCGCGCATCAGTGCTGATCTGCTTGAGCTTCGCGCCCTTCTGGCCGATCACCATCGCCTTCTGCGTGTCGCGCTCGACGAGAATCGTCGCGAAAACGCGGCGCAGGCGCCCTTCCTGCTCGAACTTGTCGATCAGCACCGTGCTCGTGTACGGCAGTTCGTCGCCGGTCCAGCGGAACACTTTCTCGCGCAGGATTTCGGCGGCGAGGAAACGCTCGCTGCGGTCGGTGAGATCGTCTTCGCCGTAGATCGGCTCGCCTTCGGGCAGATACGGCTTGAGAGTCACGAGCAGGCGCTTGATGTCGTCGGGATTCATGGCCGAGAGCGGCACGATCTCGCGGAACTCGCGCAGCCCTTGCACCTGCTGGATGAACGGATACAGCGTGGCCTTGTCGCTCACGCGGTCGATCTTGTTGGCGATCAGGATCGTAGGCGCATTCGGCGGAATCAGGTCGAGCACCTTCTGATCGTCGGGGCCGAACTTGCCGGCCTCGATCACGAACAGCACGGCATCGACCGAGCTGAGCGTGGAAGTCACCGCGCGGTTGAGCGAACGGTTGAGCGCCGTGCTGTGGCGCGTCTGGAAGCCGGGCGTATCGACGAAGATGTACTGCGCGTCGTCGATCGTGTTGATGCCGGTAATGCGATGGCGCGTGGTCTGCGCCTTGCGCGACGTGATGCTGATCTTCTGGCCGACCAGCGCGTTCATCAGCGTCGATTTGCCAACGTTCGGACGGCCGACGATCGCGACCATGCCGCAACGAAAACCGGCAGGAGTGGAAGTGGGAGCGTTCATGATCGGACCGGAATAGAAAAACGGGAGGCGCGCGCGGCGCGCCTCGGTGGAATCAGTGGCCGGCATCGGCCGCGCGCACGGGAATAGCCGTACTGGCTTCGGCATGCGTCTCAGCATTGGTGCTGGTGCCGCCGGACGTCGCGGTTTGCGCGCGCTCGACGGTGCGCAGCGCCGATTCGGCCTTCACAGGGGGTGAACGGTGGCCAATGGCGCCGGCGCTCGGTACGGCATCGAAGCCCGCCGCTTTATCGGCTGGCTTGTCGCTCGCTGGCTTGTCGCCCGCTGGCTTGTCGCCCGCTTTCTCCGCACCGCGTTCGGCTTTCTCCGCCGGGCGCTCCTGCACGTGCGCGGCCCGGATCACCGCGAGCGGCGCGCCTTCGGCCGCCGCGGTTTGCACCGGACGCTCGCTGCGCGCCGAGGCGCGCTCACGGCGCTCCGGCGAGCGCAGATCGAGCGCGCCCTGCACGCCCGTCACGCCCGGGACGACCTCAGGCTCCGGCTTGGGCGCACGCGCGCCCTTCGAGCGGCGCGGCTTCGCAACGAGCGCCGGCGCCGCGGCCATGACCTCGTCGAGCGCCTTCTTCGCCGCGGCCTGCTCCGCCGCGCGACGGCTCGCGCCCGAGCCCGACACCTTCACGTCGAGCTTCGGCACCGTGCATTCGACTTCGAACTGCTGATTGTGCGCCGCACCATGCGTCGCGACGACCGTGTAGGTCGGCAACGCGATCTTGTGGCCTTGCAGGTACTCCTGCAGCAGCGTCTTGGAATCCTTGCCGAGCGTGCGCGGATCGATGTGATCGAGGATCGGCACGTAGAGGCGCTTGATGACCGTCTGCGCGGCGTCGAAGCCGCCGTCAAGGAAGATCGCGCCGAAGATCGCTTCCAGCGCGTCCGCGAGGATCGACGGGCGGCGGAAGCCGCCGCTGCGAAGCTCGCCTTCGCCGAGACGCAGGCCGTCGGCAATATTGAGGGCCTGAGCGATCTCGTAGAGCGACTGCTGCTTGACCAGATTCGCACGCACGCGCGAGAGGTCGCCCTCGTCCAGCTTGCCAAAACGTTGGAACAATAGGGCAGCCACCGCGCAATTCAGAACCGAATCACCGAGGAATTCGAGGCGTTCGTTATGCGTGGCACTGTGACTGCGGTGGGTTAAAGCCTGGCGCAGCAATTCCGCATTGCGAAATTCGTAGCGCAAACGGCTTTCCAACGGAGATTGGGGCATGGGGAGAGTATAACGCGCCCGCCGCCCCCGGCGAAAACAGGGGGCGGCGGGCGAAAAACCGTGATGAAGCGACGTTACCGAGGATTCTTCAAGTAGCGCGCGAAGATGCGATGCGAGTTATGCGAGCAAGACTCGTGTTCGCGCATGCGCTTTTTGTTGCGGCTTCTTTGGCTTCTTCGCGCGGCGTGATCAACGTGCATCGCACGTCGATCAAACACACATTACTCGAACGAACCGATGCGACGCAGGTTGCTGAAGTTCATCCAGATGAAGAACGCGCGGCCCACGATGTTCGCATCGGGCACGAAGCCCCAGTAGCGGCTGTCCGCGCTGTTGTCGCGGTTGTCGCCCATCATGAAGTAGTTGCCCGCCGGCACCTTGCAGATCACGCCGCGCGCGTTGTACTGGCAGTTGTCGCGATACGGGTAGTCCTCAGCGCCCACGATGAACGGCGGCACCGCGGGGTTGTTGAGGATGTTGTTCTTGCGGCCGTTGCCGAGGTCTTCCGTGAACTGCTTCGCGTAGCCAATGCGCTCTTCGTCGAAGAAGTCGCCTTGCGGCACTTCCGGCACCGGCTTGCCGTTGATCGTGAGCTGCTTGTCCTGATAGGACACCACGTCGCCCGGCAGGCCGATCACGCGCTTGATGTAGTCGACCGACTCGTCTTTCGGATAGCGGAACACGACCACGTCGCCGCGCTCGAGCGGCCTGCCCTGCGTAACCTTCGTGTTCGTGATCGGCAGGCGGATGCCGTAGTCGAACTTGTTCACGAGGATGAAGTCACCCACGAGCAGCGTCGGCACCATCGAACCCGACGGAATCTTGAACGGCTCCACGACGAACGAGCGGACGAGGAACACGATCAGGATGACGGGAAAGAAGCTCGCCGTGTACTCGAGCCACCACGGCTGGCGCAGCTTTTCGTTGCGCAGGTTCTGACGCGTGGCAGGCGCGTTTTCATCGGCAAAACGCTCGCCGATACGCTCCTGTTGACGGTCGAACTCCGCGACCGCCGCATCGGCGGCGAGGCGCCGACGCGGCATGAACACCAGTTTGTCTGCAACCCACGCAACGCCCGTCAAGAGAACGAGCACAAAAAGTATCAGCGCAAAATTCATGTAGAGATCCGTTGTCCGGCTTATTCGCGTTACTTATTTATCTTCGACACGAAGGATGGCGAGGAAGGCCTCTTGCGGAATCTCGACAGAGCCGACCTGCTTCATCCGCTTCTTGCCTTCCTTCTGCTTTTCGAGCAGCTTCTTCTTACGCGTGATGTCGCCGCCGTAGCACTTGGCCAGCACGTTCTTGCGCAGCGCCTTGATGTTCTCGCGCGCGATGATGTGCGCGCCGATCGCGGCCTGGATGGCCACGTCGTACATCTGGCGCGGAATGATCTCGCGCATCTTCGCCGCCACTTCGCGCCCGCGGTACTGCGACTGCGTGCGGTGCACGATGACGGACAGCGCATCGACCTTGTCGCCGTTGATCAGCATGTCGACCTTCACGACGTCCGAGCTGCGGTATTCCTTGAACTCGTAGTCCATCGACGCATAGCCGCGCGACACCGATTTCAGACGGTCGAAGAAGTCGAGCACGATCTCCGCCATCGGAATTTCGTACGTGAGCTGCACCTGGCGGCCGTGGTACTGCATGTTGATCTGGTTGCCGCGCTTCTGCGTACAGAGCGTGATGACCGAACCCACATAGTCCTGCGGCATGTACAGGTTGACCGTGACGATCGGCTCGCGGATCTCACCGATCTTCGAGGGCTCCGGCATCTTCGCCGGGTTCTCGACCTTGATCAGGGTGCCGTCCGCCTGCACGACTTCGTACACCACGGTTGGTGCCGTGGTGATGAGGTCCATGTCGAACTCGCGTTCGAGACGCTCCTGCACGATTTCCATGTGCAAGAGACCGAGGAAGCCGCAGCGGAAGCCGAAGCCGAGCGCCTGCGAAACTTCCGGCTCGTATTGCAGCGAAGCGTCGTTGAGCTTGAGCTTTTCGAGCGATTCGCGCAGCGCGTCGTACTGGTTCGCCTCGACCGGATAGAGACCCGCGAACACCTGCGGCTTCACTTCCTTGAAGCCTGGCAGCGGCTCGGACGCCGGCTTCGTGGCGAGCGTAACGGTGTCACCCACCTTCGTCGCGGCGAGTTCCTTGATGCCCGCGATGATGAAGCCCACCTGCCCCGCCGACAGCGAATCGAGGTTGCGCGACTTCGGCGAGAACACGCCGACGTGCTCGACCGGATACTGCGCGCCGGTGGCCATCAGCTTGATCTTGTCCTTCGGACGCAGCGTGCCGTTGACGATACGCACGAGCATCACCACGCCCACGTAGTTGTCGAACCACGAGTCGATGATGAGCGCCTGCAGCGGTGCTTCCGGATCGCCCTTGGGCGGCGGAACCTTGGCAATGAGCGCTTCGAGCACATCTTCCACGCCGAGGCCGGTCTTCGCGCTGCAGCGCGTGGCGTCGGTCGCGTCGATGCCGATCACGTCCTCGATTTCTTCGATGGCGTTTTCGGGGTTGGCGGCGGGCAGGTCAATCTTGTTGAGCACCGGCACGACTTCCACGCCGAGTTCGATCGCGGTGTAGCAGTTCGCCACCGTCTGCGCCTCGACGCCCTGGCTCGCGTCCACCACGAGCAGCGCGCCCTCGCACGCGGAGAGCGAGCGGCTCACCTCGTACGAGAAGTCGACGTGCCCGGGCGTGTCGATCAGGTTCAGGTTGTAGACCTTGCCGTCGCGCGCCTTGTACGAGAGCGCGGCGGTCTGCGCCTTGATGGTGATGCCGCGCTCGCGCTCGAGATCCATCGAGTCGAGCACCTGCGATTCCATTTCGCGGTCGGACAAGCCGCCGCACAGCTGGATGATGCGATCGGCGAGCGTCGACTTGCCATGGTCGATGTGCGCAATGATCGAGAAGTTACGAATATGATCCATTCAGTGCCGATCAAGCGAAAAAGGCGCGCCCCAACGATTGCGTGGCACGCCTCGTAAACAGATGAAAAACCGGACTATTTTAGCCGAAAAGGGGTCCCACGGGCGAACCGTCCGCTGATGTAACGGATGTGTCATGGCGGGCTTGCATGTTGCGCGGCCCACCGCACGCGCGTTTCACGCACCGCTCGGCGGCTTCAGCAGCGCGCCCGGCGCGTCGGCGGCGAGCCCGAGCGTCGCGCGCACGCGCGCCTCGTCGAGATGGTAATGGCACAGCTCGATGCCGTCGCAAAGCAGCACCGGCACGAGTTCGTCGTAACGGGCCTGCAGCGCGGGGTCGGAATCGACATCGATCACGTCGAGCCGCGCACCCGCCGCCGCGGCAAGCGGCTCGAGCGCGACGCGCATGTCCTCGCACAGATGACACCACGCGCGCCCGTACAGCACGAGGTGCGCGCTCGCACGCTCGAGCGCGCCCGGCGACGCCGGCGAAGACCGCAAGGGCGGGCGCACCGCGCGTTACTTCTGACCCGGTGCGCGCGGGCGCAGCGGCACGAACTGCGTGTTGTCGCCGCGCCGCACGAGCACCGCCACCATCTTCTGCGGGTCGAGATGCGCTGTGACGTCCTGGAACTGCTTCGCGCCCGTGATATCCGTGTCGCCCACGCGCAGAATGATGTCGCCCTTTTGCAGGCCGGCGCGCGCTGCCGGGCCGTCCACCGAATCCACCATCGCACCGCCCTTGATCTTGAGCTGGGCGAGCTGGTCGGCGGGGATATCGACCACCGCGATACCGAGCGCACCCATCGCGCGCGGCTTGGGATCGGGCGCCTTTTTCTGGTCGGCCTTCGCGCTCTTGTCGGTCTGCATCTCGGCGATCGTGATCGGCAGATCGCGTGTCGCGCCCTTGCGCCAGATCGTCACAGTCGCCTTGGTGCCCGGCTTCGTGTCGCCAACCATGCGCGGCAAGTCGGTCGCGGCGTCGACGCTCGCGCCATTGAACTTCAGGATGATGTCGCCCGGCTGGATGCCCGCCTTGTCGGCCGGGCCGCCCGGCTCGACGCTGGAGACGAGCGCGCCTTGCGCCTTGGGCAAGCCGAGCGAGTCGGCTACGTCCTTCGTCACTTCGCCGATCGCCACGGCAATGCGGCCGCGCGTGACCTTGCCCGTCGACTTCAGTTGATCTGCCACGCGCATCGCCTCGTCGATCGGAATCGCGAACGAAATGCCCATGAAGCCGCCGGTGCGGCTATAGATCTGCGAGTTGATGCCGATCACCTCGCCTTGCATGTTGATGAGCGGCCCGCCCGAGTTGCCGGGGTTCACGGCCACGTCGGTCTGAATGAACGGCAGATAGTCGCCGGTATCGCGCCCCTTCGCGCTCACGATGCCCGCCGTTACGGTGTTCTCGAGGCCGAACGGCGAACCGATCGCCACGACCCACTCGCCCACGCGCACCTTGTTCGAATCGCCCATCGTCACGGCCGGGAGATTCGCGGCCTGGATCTTCACCACGGCGACGTCCGTGCGATCGTCCACGCCGATCAGCTTCGCCTTGAATTCGCGCTTGTCGGTGAGCGTCACATAGATGCTGTCCGCGTCATCGATCACGTGCGCATTGGTCATCACGTAGCCGTCGCTCGAAAGGATGAAGCCCGAGCCGACGCCGCTGTTCTGTTCGGTATCGTTGCCGCTGTCCGGGCCCGAATCGGAACCGCCACCGCCCTGACTTCCTCCTTGACCGCCGCCGCCCTGACCGCCGCCTTGTCCACCCTGCGGCCCTTGCGGGAGCGGGATGCCAAAGAAGCGGCGGAAGAATTCCGACATGTCGCCCTGATCCATCCCCGGCGGGAGGCCGCGCTGCGCCGTGGAGACGCGTGTGGTGGTGCGAATATTGACGACCGATGGTCCCACTTTGTCCACGAGGTCGGCGAAATCGGGCAGGTTGGCAGCTGGCGCCGCCGATGCCACGTGCGGTGCGAACGGCAGGCATGCCGCCACGACCGCGGCCGCGAAGAATTTGCGCAGCGGGAGAATCGTCATATCGAAGTCAGCCGAAGGAGGAGTTACCTGGGAGCCTTGTATTCTATGGCAGACGCGAACTGCTGCAACGTGGTCTGGGGCACTTCTCCGAGCAACGTGATGAAGTAATCGCCGTTGCGCTTCACGAGCACGTGGGTCGCGCCACTGCTGCCCGAGCCTTCCTTGCGACTGTTGTTCTTCACCGGTTCGATAAAGACGGAAAGCGTGGACAGTCCGTCAGAGAACACAGCCTGATCGACCGGAATAGGCGGATCGCTGGCGTCGCGTGCGGCCATGGGCCGGCGCACTTCACGAATCTTCTGGAAGCCCGGCGCGGCCTGGCCGAACGACCAACCCTGCGCTTCGATATCGACCGGCTGCAGCGGCGGACGCACCACGTTCCAGCCCTCGATATTGCGCATGCCGTTCACGATAGGCGTCTTGTCGACGGGGCCGCCGATGCGTACCTGCGTGAACGCGAGTTGCTGGAGCACCTGGCCGTTCGACGGGTCGAGCATCTGCGAACGCAGCAGCAGTCCGGTTTTCGCGTCGGCCCACAGCTTGTAGGCGAAGCGGAAATTGTCCTTCGGGTCGAGCTGGATCACCTGGCTGTCGAGGCCCGCCACACGGTCGTTGCCGAGCAGCTTCGGCTCGTACACGCCCAGCACCTGGTCACCGCTGGTGGAGAGCAGCGCCGGGAAAGCGTCCTTGTTCTGGCGCTTTTCGACGACGAGCAGCTTGCGCTCGGGCACGAAGGTATAAAGATCGTCGTTGTGGCGCAGCATCGTGCGCGGCTTGCCGTCGAGGCTTTCGAGCTTCTCGAACTCGCCGTCCTGCTTCGAGGCGTAGTGCGTGATGCGTGAGGACTGCACGAACTCGCCGCGCTGGTAGACGAAGGTGCCTTCGTAGCTTTGCTGCTGAGCAGCCTGCTGGATGCGGTCGAGCAACTGCGCCGCGCTCTGGCGCGTGGCGGCATCGGCCGCGGACGCGCCTTGCGCGTGGGCACGCGGGGCGACAGACAGAGCGGTGAACATCACGGCTGCGCAGCACAGGAATGCCGGCAACCGCCCCCAGATCGTCTTTTTATTCAACCGCAATGTCTGCATCAAACTTATTGGCCTTGCGTGGTGAGAGCGGCTGAGCGGATGTACGGCATGGAATCCGACATAACCGGCTGCTGCGCGAACTGCTGATGCGCCTGGAGGTATTCGTCGAGGCGCGCGTCGCGGATGATATTACCGTCCTGAGCGCCGGCGAGAGGCGCCGGCGTGGTGTTCATCGCCACGCGCTGCACGCCGTCGCCCTGCGACTGGACGGCTGCGATTTGCGGCGCGCCGGCCATGCCCACGCCGCGCATTTGCGGCATGACGATCCACGTGAGCGTAGCAGCGGCGGCCGCCACGGCCAACGACGGCACCACGCGGCGGCGCAGCGCCAGAATGCGGCCCACGCGCTCGTTGCGGCCAGCCTGCACCTGCGGCAGCGCGCCCGGTGCGAGCAGATGCGGCTCCGCTTCGAAACGCGCGGCGAAACCCGTCATGAAAGCGCGGCTCGCGGCCTGGCTAAGTGCCAGATCGTCAGAGCGCAGCACGTCGCCGATCAGGTGGTACTCCGACCAGGCTGCGCGCCCTTCGCCGTCGAGTTCCAGATATTTTCCGTTCAGATGCTCCTGCGCCGACGCTTCACCGTCGACGAAGGCGGACAGACGCTCGCCGCGCGAGCTTGATACCGATTGCATCGAGACCGAACCCATGATGCTCCCCATTTCCTGACAGACGTCCCTGGTGACACCTACTCATTCTGATGAATCGCGTCGCCGCCCGGGGCGAAACTGGTTGTTCTTCTTACCAGCGCTTGCCTTCCGGAGTGTCCAGCAGCGGACGCAATTTTGCCGCAATGGCTTCCCGAGCGCGGAAAATTCTCGATCTGACGGTGCCGATCGGGCACCCCATCATTTCGGCGATCTCTTCGTAGCTTAGGCCTTCTATTTCCCGAAGCGTAATGGCGGTGCGCAGCTCTTCCGGTAAAACCGCCATCGCAGCATTGACCGTCTGTGCGATCTGCTTGCTCATCAACATCGACTCGGGCGTATTGATATCCCTTAGTTGATCGGCGTCCGAGAAAGTTTCCGCTTCTTCTGCATCTGCCTCAGTAGAAGTCGGCGCGCGTCTTCCCTGGGTCGCAAGGTAGTTCTTCGCCGTATTGACAGCAATCCGGTACAACCACGTATAGAAAGCCGATTCGCCACGAAACTGCGGTAGTGCGCGGTAAGCCTTGATGAAGGCGTCCTGGGCCACGTCCTCGACCTCGGCGGGGTCCCGCACGAGGCGCGAGATCAGCCGGATGATCTTGCGGTGGTATTTCGAGACCAGGAGCTCGAACGCGGCCTTGTCGCCTTGTTGCACGCGCTCGACCAGAACCTGATCAATTTCTTTTTCGCTCACCTGAAAAATCCGTTAGCACATGAAGGAGACATGGGGGCACCATTGTAGCGTCCTCGCCACGGTCTCACGTTACGCGAGTAACAGCGGTTACAAGCTTTACAGCGAAGGGAAGCTCAGCGGCCGGCCGCGCTGCGCGCGCGCACGGCGAGCGTACGGAAGGTATCTGCGGCAACAGCATCGGCGGCAACGAGAATCGTCGCGCGGCGTGCACCCTGCTCCACGACGAGTGCGAGCAGCCATGTACCCCATTGCGACGCACCGGCAAGGCGCCCGGCCGCGAGGCAGGCGCCATCGCGTGAATACGCCGCCAGGTAATCTGACCCGATTTCGATGAATGCCGGTTGCTTGCGACGCCACGCCGCAGCCACGAGGCCGCCGCTCGCGAGGAACGCCAGCGTAAGCGGCAACGCTTGCCAGCCGCCGAGCCATGGCGCAAGCGTCGTGTAGACGGCGGCCGTTGCCACGCCGAGACCTGCGGCAACGAGCAGTTGCAGCGCGAGGGAGGGACGCAGGGAAAGGAGCGGCGCGAGCACGCGCCGCGAGGGGAAAGCAGGAACGCGGCCGGCCGAAGTAGCGTGTGTACTACGCGGCGCGGCCGCTGTCTCGTCGTGCGGAATCAAGCGTGACGCTTGAATACGAGCGTGCCGTTCGTGCCGCCGAACCCGAACGAGTTCTTCAGCGCGACGTCGATCTTCATGTCCCGCGCGGTGTTCGCGCAGTAGTCCAGGTCACATGCCGGATCCTGGTTGAAGATGTTGATCGTCGGCGGCGACACCTGGTTGTGCACGGCCAGCACCGTGAACACCGACTCCAGACCGCCCGCGCCACCCAGCAGGTGGCCCGTCATCGACTTGGTCGAGTTCACGACGATATCCTTCGCATGATCGCCGAAGGCGCGCTTGATCGCCGTGGTTTCCGCGAGGTCGCCGAGCGGCGTGGACGTGCCGTGCGCGCTCAACCAGTCCACTTCACTGGTGTTGACGCCCGCGTTCTTCATCGCGGCGAACATGCAGCGGCGCGCACCGTCGCCGTCTTCGAGCGGAGCGGTCATGTGATACGCATCGCCGCTCATGCCGTAGCCGCCGATTTCCGCGTAGATCTTTGCGCCGCGCGCCTTCGCGTGTTCGTACTCTTCGAGCACCATCACGCCTGCGCCTTCGCCGAGCACGAAACCGTCACGGTCCTTGTCCCACGGACGGCTCGCCGTTGCCGGATCGTCGTTGCGCTGCGAGAGCGCACGCGCGGCCGCGAAGCCGCCGATGCCCAGCGGCGAAACGGTCGATTCCGCGCCGCCCGCAATCATCACGTCGCAGTCGCCGTATTCGATCAGACGCGACGCTTCACCAATGCAGTGCAAGCCGGTCGTGCAAGCCGTGACCATTGCCAGATTCGGGCCCTTGAGGCCGTACTTGATCGACAGATGGCCCGAGATCATGTTGATGATCGAGGCAGGCACGAAGAACGGCGAGATGCGGCGCGGACCGCGGTTGAGCAGTTCGGTTTGCGTGACTTCGATCATCGGCAGGCCGCCGATGCCCGAGCCGACGTTCACGCCGATGCGCTCCGCGTTCGCTTCAGTGACTTCGAGACCGCTGTCCTGGATCGCCTGCATGCCCGCAGCGATGCCGTAATGGATGAACGTATCCATATGGCGCGCTTCTTTCGCCGGCATGTAGTCTTCGACGTTGAAGCCCTTCACTTCGCCGGCAAAACGGGTCGAGAAGTTCGTCGCGTCGAACTTCGTGATGTTGGCGATGCCGGACTTCCCGGCGACCAGATTGGCCCAGCCGTCGGCAACATTATTGCCAACAGGCGAAATCAGCCCCAGGCCTGTAACAACAACTCGACGACGGCTCACGGTAACCCCTTATCCATAGATGACAAAAACAAAAGCCACAGAGGCCACAGGAAATGCTCCTGTGAGCCCTGTGGCTAGTTGACCAGCAGATGCCCCGCAGCGAGTGCGGCAGGCGTATGCGGTTTCACGGGCGAGCGTCCTCGCGGGCCGCCAGCGCAAGCGTTGCGCGGCCCAGGCGGGAATCGGGCGCTTAGGCCTTGACGTTCGCGCGAGCGTAGTCGATCGCTTGCTGAACCGTCGTGATCTTCTCGGCTTCCTCGTCCGGGATTTCCATGCCGAACTCGTCTTCCAGAGCCATGACCAGTTCAACGGTGTCGAGCGAGTCGGCGCCCAGATCGTTCACGAACGAAGCTTCGTTCTTGATTTCAGCTTCGGCGACGCCCAGTTGCTCGGCGACGATCTTCTTGACGCGCTGTTCGATGTTGTCCATTACCCCTCCAAGGGAAAAAAGTTAGCTCATGAATGCGAGTGCGCGCATTTTATCAGGTTTGACCTGGCTGAAAAGCGGCGCTCAAGGTTCCGGAAGGCTATCCGCGACGGCGCTTGAGCAAGGTTTTTACACAAGCGCATCAAGGCGCGGATAGTACCTGAATCCGGTTAAGACATATACATGCCGCCGTTCACGTGCAACGTCGTGCCCGTGATATAGGCCGCCTGCGGCGACGCGAGAAACGCGACCGCGTGCGCGATGTCGTCCGGGCTGCCAAGGCGGCCCAGCGGAATCTGCTGCTTGAGCACGGCTTGCTGCTCAGCCGGCAGGTCCTTCGTCATGTCGGTGTCGATGAAACCCGGCGCGACGCAGTTCACGGTAATGCCGCGGCTGCCGATCTCGCGTGCAAGCGCGCGCGTCATGCCCGCCACGCCGGCCTTCGCGGCCGCGTAGTTGGCCTGGCCCGGGTTGCCCGACGAGCCCACCACCGACGTGATGTTGATGATGCGGCCGCCCTTGGCCTTCATCATCGGGCGCAGCACGGCGCGCGAGAGGCGGAACACCGACTTCAGGTTCGTGTCGATGACCGAATCCCATTCGTCGTCCTTCATGCGCATCGCCAGGTTGTCCTGCGTGATGCCCGCATTGTTCACGAGGATCGCAAGACCACCGAATTCCTTGACCGTTGCGTCGATGAGCGCTTCTGCCGCCGCGGCGTCGTTCACGTTGAGCACGGCGCCGCGGCCCTTCAGGCCCGCTTCTTCGAAGGCGGCCGAGATCGCCTGCGCGCCGGCTTCGCTCGTTGCCGTACCGATCACCGTCGCGCCCTGGCGCGCCAGTTCCAGCGCGATCGCACGGCCGATGCCACGCGTGGCGCCGGTCACGATTGCGGCTTGATTGTCGAGAGTCTTTTCCATCGTTTGAATCCGTTAGCGGTGGTGACGTAGGCGCTTAGGCCTTCAGAAGCGCAAGCGCTTCGTCGAGCGACTTCGGATCGAGCACCGAGGCGCCGACCAGGTTGCCGTCGATACGCTTGGTGAGGCCCGCGAGCACCTTGCCCGGACCACATTCGACCACGTGCGTCGCGCCTTGCGCGGCGATGGCCTGCACACACTCGACCCAGCGCACCGCGCCCGCGGCCTGACGCACGAGCGCGTCGCGGATCTTCGCGGGATCGGTTTCGAAGGCCACGTCGACGTTGTTCACCACGGGAATTTGCGGCGCGTTCAGCGTGACGCTCGCGAGGTAGTCGCGCAACTGATCCGAGGCGGGCTTGAGCAGCGACGAGTGGAACGGCGCCGAAACCGGCAGCGGCAGCGCGCGCTTGGCGCCCTTGCCCTTGGCGACTTCGCAGGCCTTCTCGACCGCGCCCTTGTGGCCCGCGATCACGACTTGCGCCGGCGCGTTGAAGTTCACGGCTTCGACCACGCCGCCGCTTGCAGCCGCGGCTTCGGCGCAGACTGCACGCACCGTGTCGTCGTCGAGGCCGAGCACGGCGGCCATGCCGCCCTCGCCCACCGGCACCGCGCTTTGCATGGCCTGGGCGCGAAAGCGCACGAGCGGCACGGCGTCGCGGAACGCGAGCACGCCGGCGGCGACGAGCGCCGTGTATTCGCCGAGGCTGTGGCCCGCGACGATCGCCGGCGCCGGGCCGCCCGCCTGTTGCCACGCGCGATACACGGCGTAGGCGGCGGTGAGCATGACCGGCTGGGTGTTGGTGGTGAGGTTGAGCTCTTCAGCGGGGCCTTCGGCGATCAGCTTGCCAAGGTCCTGGCCGAGCGCGTCGGACGCTTCTTGCAGCGTCTCGCGCACGATGGCGTTATCGGCGAAGGCGTCGAGCATGCCGACGGCCTGCGAGCCTTGTCCGGGAAAAACGAACGCGAATTTCATAACGTCCCCAAATTCGTTCAATACGGGTGGGCAATGCGCTCGGATGAACCGCCGCCGGCTGCGCACAACGTGCATGTCGTGCGCACAGCCCGGCTGCGGGAGCGCGAAAGCCCGCTCAGGATGCTTAGAAGCGGATGACGGAAGCGCCCCAGGTGAAGCCGCCGCCCACGCCTTCGATCAGCACGTTCTGGCCGCGCTTGATGCGGCCGTCGCGCACCGCGACGTCGAAAGCGAGCGGAATCGAGGCCGCCGAGGTGTTGCCATGCTCGCCCACCGTCACCACCATGCGCTCGGCGGGCAGGCCGAGCTTGCGGCAGGTGCCCTGCATGATGCGGATGTTGGCCTGGTGCGGAATCAGCCAGTCGACCTGGTCGGCGGTGAGCTGCGCCTTGTCGAGCGCCTCGATCGCGACCTTTTCGAGCACGTTCACAGCAAGCTTGAACACCGCCTGGCCGTCCATGTGCAGGAACGCGTTGCCCGCGATCACGCCGCCATGCACGTTACCCGGCGTGCACAGGATGTGCGCATAGCTGCCGTCGGCGTGCAGCGCGCTCGACAGCACGCCCGGTTCGTTCGACGCCTGCAGCACGATCGCGCCGGCGCCGTCGCCGAACAGCACGCAGGTCGTGCGGTCGTTGAAGTCGAGAATACGCGAGAAGGTTTCCGCACCGACCACGAGCGCCGTGCGGTGCTGGCCGCTGCGGATCAGGCTGTCGGCCACCGAAACGGCGTACGCGAAGCCCGAACACACAGCCTGCACGTCAAACGCCGCACCGTGATTGCGGATGCCGAGCTTGTTCTGCAACAGGCAGGCCGTGCTCGGGAACACGAAATCGGGCGTGGACGTGGCGACGATGATGAGGTCGATCGACTGCGGATCGACATCGGCCGCCGCGATCGCGCGCTGCGACGCCGCAAGCGCGAGATCGCTCGTCGTGACGTCGGGCGCGGCGAAGTGGCGCGCGTGAATGCCCGTGCGGGCCACGATCCACTCGTCGCTCGTCTCGACGCCTTTTGCGGCGAGCCGTTCGGCCAGTTCCTGGTTGGTGACGCGATCAGGCGGAAGGTAACTGCCCGTGCCGATCACGCGGGAATAGAGAGTCGATTGAGCCATTATGCCTTCGAGGATGATGCGGCGCCGGGCGGTACTTCGCCCGCTGCCTGGCTGGGCGCGCTAGTCGCCTGCCCCGCCTGCGCGGCTTGCACATTCTGGGCGCCGCCGGGCTCGTCTGCCGCCTGTTCGAGCGAACCGGCGTTTTCTTCCATGGCGCGCGCGAGGCGCTCCAGCACGCCATTTTTGACGGCATCATACCCGCGATTGATCGCACACTCAAACGCGTAGGCATCGGCCGAGCCGTGACTCTTGATGACGAGGCTCTTCAAGCCGAGCAGCGCCGCGCCGTTGTACTGGCGATGGTCCACGCGCTTCTTGAAGCGCATCAGCACGGGCAGAGCCGCAATCGCCATGAGCTTGGTGAGCCACGAGCGGCCGAACTCTTCCTTGATCATGTCGTTGAGCATCTGCGCGAGGCCCTCAGACGTCTTGAGCGCGACATTCCCAACGAAACCGTCACAGACGATGACGTCGACGGTGCCCTTGTAAATGTCGTTGCCTTCGACGTTGCCGCGGAAGTTCAGCGTGCTCGCGCGCAGGAGCTCGCCCGCGCGCTTGATGGTCTCGTTGCCCTTGATGACTTCTTCGCCGATATTCAGGAGCCCGATGGTTGGGCGATCCTTGCCCTCGAGCGCCGCAACGAGCGCGTGGCCCATCTCTGCGAACTGCAGCAGATGCTGCGGCTCGCAGTCGACGTTCGCACCGAGGTCGAGCATCGTCGTGTAACCACGCGGATTGGGCAGCGCAAAGGCGATAGCCGGACGTTCGATGCCAGGCAGGGTCTTGAGCACGTAGCGCGAAACGGCCATGAGCGCGCCGGTGTTGCCGGCCGAGATGCAGGCTTGCGCCTCGCCCTCTTTCACGCGATTGAGCGCGACGCGCATCGACGAATCTTTTTTCTTGCGCAGGGCGACTTCGACCGGATCGTCCATTTCGACGACCTCGGTGGCGGGCACGACGGTAAGCGCGGGATGGTCCGCCGCCTTCAGTTTTTTCAACTGGGCGCGAACCGCCGACTCGACACCCACGAGCATGAGATGCGCGTCGGGGTGCGAGCGGACGAAATGGACTGCGGCAGGCACCGTCACAGACGGGCCGTGGTCGCCTCCCATGCAATCTATCGTGAGCGTAACAGTCATGGAATGCGACGGATTTCAGGCATAAAAAAGCGGCAGTTGAATGCCGCCTTTTTTGCCGAGCCGAAATATGGTCAAGCGAACGGGATCGTCAGATGCGGCGCCAGGCTGCAAGCCATGCGCCGCACGCTGAAACGATTAGTCGTTCTTGGTCTTGACGACTTTCTTGCCGCGGTAGTAGCCGTTCGGGCTGATGTGGTGACGCAGATGCACTTCACCCGTGCTCGGCTCGACGGCCAGCGGCGCGCCCGTGAGGAAATCGTGCGAGCGGTGCATACCGCGCTTCGACGGCGACTTCTTGTTTTGTTGAACTGCCATGATAACTCCTGAAAATTTTCCGAATTCTAACACAGCCCGATCCGGCCGCCGCCACCCTTGGGGGTGGCCGGACTCCGGGCTCAGGCCCACGCGTCTGGTACTGCCTGCCCCGCGCAGCCGCCTAAGGCTGACCTTAGTGCTTGCTGCCGGGACCGTCCTTCTTGAGCGATTCGAGCGCCGCAAACGGGTTGACGCGCTCTTCCGGCTCGATTTCCTGCTCCGGCACGTCGTCCACGGAATCCACGCCCTCCGCGCCGTCGGGACCCGAGGCGAGACTTTCGTGAATCTCCGGACAGACTTCGTGCTTCGGCACCAGCGGCAGTGCGAGCAACAGCTCCTCTTCGATCAAGTCGACGAGATCGAAATGGCGCGAGCCCACGATCACTTCGACTTCATCGTCGTCGAGCGGAAACTCGTCCGCCTCTTCTTCCGTCTGGACGATACGGAAGGTCGCATCCGCATTGAATGCCTGCTCGTACGGAGCCAGGCACCGCTGGCACGTGAGCCACGCACCACCGTGAACGGCAAGGCGCAGGTATGGCTGCGGCCCTTCAGTGCCGTTGTCCTGCAATTCCTGCTGGGTAAAGCCCGCAGCCTGCCAGGTGAACGCGCTATCGCGATCTGGCGCCTCGGCCGGGACTTCGTTTAACATGCGCGGCAGTTGCGAGACGCGCACGACGCCCGCCGCCTCGCGCTCGCTACGCGCGAATTCGAAGAGATCGAAGTCACGCGGATTCAGTTCGGCGCCAGCAGGCTTACCAGAATGTTCGGTCATGTGCGCTCTCCTGCTTCACGGCCCGGGTAACCGGCGAGCGATGCGCGAAAGCCGACAGCGGCTCGCAGCAATCCAGCTTGTACCGGCCCGCACTGGCCTGCATTGACCATCGGCACAGGCGCCCGCACAAGACGTGCGACGAGAGCATACCGATGAAAAGCCCAAAATCATATCGCCTTTATCTTTGCGAGTCAAACACTTAAGCTCGCGTACGCAAGTGTCTGTGCGAGCGCGGTTTTCGGGCGCCTTTGATGACGTTTTGCGGGAAATCCGCCCCCGTTTTCGAGACGAAATCGACCCGAAAACCCCAAACCACAGCCGTACGTTCCAGTCATATTCGCAGCCGTTTTCATACTTCGATCGAACATGCAGGATTCTCCCTCGCAGGCCCCGCGCACGGGCCGCCCCGCCCTCATCCTCGCCTCCAGCTCGCGCTACCGGCGCGAGCTGCTCGAACGTCTGCGCATTCCTTTCGAGACTGCCGTGCCCGCCATCGACGAAACGCCGCACCCCGGCGAAACGCCCGAGGCGACGGCGCTGCGCCTCGCAGCAGCGAAGGCCCGTGCCGTGGCCACCGCCCTGCCCGCCGGCGCCGCGCGCACGCTCGTGATCGGCTCTGACCAGGTTGCCACCTTCGATGGCCGCCAGATCGGCAAGCCCGGCACGCACGAGCGCGCGCTCGAGCAGTTGCAGGCCATGCGCGGCCGCGACGTGTTGTTCCATAGTGCCCTGAGCCTGCTCGACACCGCTACTGGCCAAACGGATACCGTCGATATCGTGACGAAGGTGCGCTTTCGCGAGTTGCCCGATGCCGCGCTCGACGCCTATCTGCGCGCCGAAACGCCTTACGACTGCGCGGGCAGCGCGAAAGCGGAAGGGCTCGGCATTGCGCTGCTCGAAGCGATCGAATCGGACGATCCCACCGCCCTGATCGGCCTGCCGCTCATTGCGCTCACGCGCATGCTGCTTGCCGCGGGCTATCCGCTGCTGGAGATGCAAGCATGAGCCTCGGCACCCTCTATTTGATCCCCAACACGCTCGGCGAAGGCGACGATGCCGCGCTCAACGCGGTCCTCCCCATGCCCGTGCGCGAACGCGCGGGCACGCTCGCAAGCTATATCGGCGAAAACGCGAAGACCACGCGCGCCTTCCTCAAGCGCGTGGGCACGACGCGCCCGATCCAGGAAATCGACATCCGTGAGCTGAACGTCAACACGCCGGCAGGCGAAGTCGAGAAGCTGCTCGCGCCGCTCCTCGCGGGCATCGACACGGGGCTCGTGTCCGAAGCGGGCGTACCGGCGGTCGCCGATCCGGGCGCGCTGCTCGTTCGTCGCGCGCACGAGCGCGGCATCAAGGTCGTGCCGCTCGTAGGCCCGAGTTCGATCCTGCTCGCGTTGATGGCGTCGGGCCTGAACGGCCAGAGCTTCGCGTTTCACGGCTACCTGCCCGTCGACGCGAACGAGCGCGTGAAAAAGCTACGCGAACTGGAGCAGACCTCGCGCAAGGGCAAGCAGACGCAGATCTTCATCGAAACGCCCTATCGCAACCGCACGCTGCTCGACGCCCTGCTCGCGACCTGCGCGCCCTCCACGCTCGTGTGCGTCGCCGCCGATCTCACGCTGCCCACCGAGACGATCGTGAGCCGCGCCGTGTCGGACTGGAAGAAGAAGCCCGCGCCCGAATTGCAAAAACGGCCGGCGATTTTCCTGCTGCTCGCGAACTGAACGCGCCTCGCCGCGCAAAAACGAATCGGCCGCTGCGCAACCCTCGCGCAGCGGCCGATTTTCTTTGCGGACGCCCGGAAATCGAAGCGCCGTTAGCGCTCAGTGCACCGACAGCTTTCCGCCCATCAGCAGCGAATGCACGGCGGCCGAGCCGATGTTCGCGCCCACACGCTTCGCCACGCGGTCGGTGAGGCTCTGCTTGACCGTGTAGTCGACGACGTCCGGCGCCTTGATGACTTCGCGCGCCACGTAATCGGTGTCGCCGTAGCCATCCGCGAGACCGAGTTCCACGCTCTTCTGCCCGGTCCAGAACAGGCCCGAGAAAATGTCCGGCGAGTCCTTCAGGCGCTTGCCGCGGCCCGCCTTCACGGCGTCGATGAACTGCTGGTGGATCTGGTCGAGCATCTCCTGGGCGTGCGCGTCCATTTTCGGCGTATCGGGCGAGAAGGGATCGAAGAAGCCCTTGTTTTCGCCGGAGGTGCGCAGGCGCCGCTGAACCCCGAGCTTGTCCATGAGTCCGGTAAAGCCGAAACCGTCCATCAGCACGCCGATCGAGCCCACGATGCTCGCCTTGTTGACGTAGATCTTGTCGGCGGCGGCCGCGACGTAATACCCCCCCGAAGCGCACATGTCGCCCACCACCACATACAGCGGGATGGCCGGGTACTTCGTGCGCAGACGGTGGATCTCGTCGTTGATGATGCCGGCCTGCACCGGGCTGCCGCCGGGGCTGTCGATGTGCAGAACCACGCCCGCAGTGCCGTCGTCGTCGAAGGCGCTGTCCAGCGCGCTGATGATGTCCTCGGCGTTCGCGGGAGTGTCGGAGCCGATTTCGCCGTCGAGCGAAACGAGCGCCGTATGGCGCCCTTCACTCTCCACGCGCGCGCCCGAAAGATCGAGGATCGCCCACGCGATGACCACGAATACCGCGAGAAACGCGAAGCGAAAGAAGATCCGCCAGCGCCGCGCCGCACGCTGTTCGGTGATCGCCGCCAGCGCGATGCGTTCGAGCGCCTCGCGCTCCCAGCCAGGCGCGGACGCGCCGCGGTCTGACGAAGCCGCGCGCGGCGCTTCGTTCGAATCAGGGGTCGGATTGTCGGACATGCGAGCGGATAACGGGTCGAAGGTCAGTGGTCAGGTTGGGGTCGGACGCAAAGCGTCGTCCGGCAGCCAGAATACCGCACGGCCCTCCGGCGTGTCGCGTTCCTCGACTTGCACGGGGCGCAAACGGCCGCCGCGGCACGGTCCGCCCACGCACTTGCCCGTGTCGGGCTGGTAGATCGCACCATGCGTGGCGCACATCAGATAGAGCCCCGACGACTCGAAGAACTGGCCCTCGACCCAGTCGAGCTCCATCGGCACGTGCGCGCAGCGGTTCAGATAGCCGTACACCTCGCCGCCGTAGCGCACGAAGAACACCACAGCGTCGCCGCCCGCGTAAGTCGCGTTCATGCGCCGCCCCTCGCCGCCCTCGGCGAGTTCTTCGGCCGCGCACACGCGCACGGGCTCGCCCGCCGGTGCCTGCGGCGCCGCGCTCATGCGTTCTCCCGCAGCCAGAGCGCAAGCGCGGCCACGTCCTGCGCGACGAAGCGCGGCTCGAGCTTTTCGAGCGCGCCGCTCGCATGCGCGCCATACGCGACGCCAACGCCCGCCGCGCCCGCGTTGATCGCCATCTGCAGGTCGTGCGTCGTGTCGCCGATCATCACCGTGCGGCCGAGATCCTGCCCCAATTCACGCGTGAGTTCCTGAAGCATGGCCGGATGCGGCTTCGAGAAGGTTTCGTCGGCGCAGCGCGTGCCGTCGAAGAGGCTCGTGAGCCGCGAATCCGCCAGTGCGCGGTTCAACCCCACCCGGCTCTTGCCCGTCGCCACGGCAAGCAGGTAGCCGGTATCGCGCAGTTCCGTGAGCATCTCGCGTACGCCTGCGAACAGCTCGGTCTGCTGGTCCTTCAACAAATAATGGATGCGGTAGCGCTCCACGAGCCGCGGGTAGTCGGCCGGATCGAGCGTGGGCGCGGCAATCTGCAGCGCCTCACGCAGGCCGAGGCCGATCACATAGCTCGCCGCCTCGTCGCCGGGCACGGGCAGACCGAGGTCGCGGCACGCCGCCTGGATGCTGCGCGTGATATGGGCGGTCGAGTCCATCAGGGTGCCGTCCCAGTCGAACACAATCAGATCAAATAACTCTCGAGCCATGCAGGACTTCTCCAAACGCTGTCAGATTCGGTGTCATTCGGGACGGGCCGCGCCAGGCCGGGCCGGCGCGCTGTCTTCGCCAGCGCCGCTTTCGCGCTGCGCGCGCAGCGCATCGACGAAGCCGCGGCAATCCGGCGGCAACGGCGCCTCGAACTGCAACGGGGCGCCCGTAATCGGGTGAGCGAGCTTCAACCGGTGCGCATGCAGGAACATGCGCTTGATGCCCGGCCGCGCGCCAGAGCGTGCAAGTTCCTTGTTGAGCGCGAAGTCGCCGTACTTCGCGTCGCCGACGATCGGCAGCCCGAGGTGAGCGAGGTGCACGCGGATCTGGTGCGTGCGGCCTGTTTTCAACTCGGCTTCAAGCAGCGCGTAACCCGGCCAGCGCTCGACGAGATTGAACACCGTATGCGAGGGCATGCCGTCCGGCTGCACGCGCACGCGGCGCTCGCCTTCCGGGGTCAGATACTTGTGAAGCGGCTCCTTCACGGCGCGCCGGCGGCCCCAGTCACTCGCCCATTCGCCGTGGACGCAGGCGAAATAGCGCTTGTCGGTCTGGTTGTCGCGCATCTGCGCATGCAGGCCGACGAGCGCGGCGCGCTTCTTCGCGAGCATGAGCACGCCCGACGTTTCGCGGTCGAGCCGGTGGACCAGTTCGAGAAACTTGCCCTGCGGGCGCGCCTCGCGCAACTGCTCGATCACACCGAACGCCACGCCGCTGCCGCCGTGCACGGCCACGCCGGCGGGCTTGTCGATGACAAGCAGCGCGTCGTCCTCATAAATGATGGGAAACTGGGCGGCCGGCACCGGCGCGGCACCGGCCGGCGTGCTCGATTGCGACGTGCGAATGGGCGGAACCCGCACGATGTCGCCTTCCGCGAGCCGATATTGCGCATCGACCCGGCCCTTATTTACGCGCACTTCCCCGCTGCGCAAAATGCGATAGATGTGGCTCTTCGGCACGCCTTTACAGACGCGCACGAGAAAATTGTCGATGCGCTGACCGGCCGCGCCCTCGTCGATTTCGACGAACGAAACCTGGTCGCTTGCGACCTGATTCTGGGATGTTTTGCCTAACCCTTTCATTCTGAATATAATTTGCCCAGCGCCGACGCAATGGTAGGCCAAACGGCCAAATGTCCTGCGAACCCCAAGAGGGTTATCCTGGACTCGGACCACGCGGCGAGCGCAGGCTGCAAGCAATAAACGGTTATTTTACTTGCGCCCGGGGCTGGTTGCTCACCCCGCTTGATGAGAAGCAACGAGTTGCACGCACGGATCACCACTCCGGCAGGGACGGCGCCCACAGGCACGTTCGGTCAGGAGCGGCTCCGACGGTAACGGAACATTGGTATAAAGAATTTATCCGGCGCGTCCCGCCGCGCGGTCGAAGTGACCGCCGAAGGAGGCGCTGGTGGCGAAAATACGGCGAGCGCCCGAAGCATCCCGGCAATGTGCGGGACAAGGCGACGTCAAAAGTGGCGAGACACCCCGAGGGGGAAGGCGGGCGTTCCTGAAAAGCTTCCCGTGCGCGGCCCTGATTGAGAGGCCGCGAACCTGATCCAGTCGCAAGCGCGCGCGGTTCGCCGCTGCGGCAGGCGTCTGTCACGGCCAGTGCGATGTGCACACGATGAATACAACCATCGGCACATATGTGGCCACGGCAGCCAGGTGAACCGGAAGCGCAGGAAAACGTTGCCGTCGCGAACCCGCGGCATGTCTCTTCGCTTCTTGAAGACGTATTTCGCATGAGCCCACGCGGCCCCGTCCTCGGCAACGCAACGCCGGACCGGCGCCCATAAAAGGCAATTCTCCCCGCCATCGTTCCCGCTCCAGCGTGCTTGTGACAACACAATAAGGCGCGGCTCGCCGCTGCCCGCACCGTGCTGCCTGGCGTCGCCGCCGCGCACCGTGCGGCTCGCGCGCGAACGCACTGGAGTCGTTCAATGAAACGAATGCTGTTCAACGCGACACAGCAGGAAGAACTGCGTGTCGCCATCGTCGATGGACAGAAGCTCATCGACATCGACATCGAAACCGCCGGGCGCGAACAGCGCAAAGGCAACATCTACAAGGGGATCGTCACCCGTATCGAGCCTTCGCTCGAAGCGTGTTTCGTCAACTACGGCGAAGACCGCCACGGCTTCCTGCCGTTCAAGGAAGTCGCGCGCCAGTATTTCCGCGAAGGCATCGACATGCGCGGCGCGCGCATTCAGGACGCCCTCAAGGAAGGCCAGGAACTGATCGTCCAGGTCGAGAAGGAAGAGCGTGGCAACAAGGGCGCCGCCCTCACCACGTTCATCTCGCTCGCCGGCCGCTACCTCGTCCTCATGCCGAACAACCCGCGCGGCGGCGGCGTCTCGCGCCGCATCGAGGGTGACGACCGTCAGGAACTGCGCGAAACTATGGCGCAGCTGCAACTGCCGGACGGCATGAGCATCATCGCGCGTACGGCCGGCATCGGCCGCTCCGCCGAAGAGCTCCAGTGGGACCTGAACTACCTGCTGCAACTGTGGCGCGCCATCGAAGCCGCGTCGCAGGCCGGCCAGTCCGGTCAGCCCATGCTGATCTACCTGGAATCGAGCCTCGTCATTCGCGCGATCCGCGACTACTTCCAGCCCGACATCGGCGAAATCCTCATCGACACCACCGAGATCTATGACCAGGCACGCGCCTTCATGGATATCGTGATGCCGGACAATGTCAATAAGGTGAAGCGGTATCACGACGACGTACCGCTGTTCTCGCGCTTCCAGATCGAGCACCAGATCGAGACGGCGTATTCGCGCACGGTGCCGCTGCCCTCGGGCGGCGCGATCGTGATCGACCACACCGAAGCACTGGTGGCCATCGACGTGAACTCGGCGCGCGCCACCAAGGGCGCCGACATCGAGGAAACTGCCGCGCGCACCAACCTCGAAGCTGCCGACGAAGTGGCGCGCCAGCTGCGTCTGCGCGACCTCGGCGGCCTGATCGTGATCGACTTCATCGACATGGAGTCGGCCAAGAGCCAGCGTGAAGTCGAGCAACGTCTGAAGGACGCGCTGCGCCATGACCGCGCGCGCGTGCAGATGGGCAAGATCTCGCGCTTCGGCCTGATGGAGCTGTCGCGCCAGCGTCTGCGCCCCGCCCTCTCGGAAGGCAGCCACGTCACCTGCCCGCGCTGTAACGGCACGGGTCACATCCGCGATACGGAATCGTCGGCGCTTCAGGTCCTGCGCATCATCCAGGAAGAGGCGATGAAGGAGCACACCGCGGCAATCCATTGCCAGGTGCCGGTCGAAGTGACCGCCTTCCTGCTCAACGAAAAGCGCGCGGAAATCAACAAGATCGAGTCGCGCTTCAAGGTTGGCGTCGTTCTGATCCCGAACAAGCACCTCGAAACGCCGCACTACAAGCTCGAGCGCCTGCGTCACGACGACGCGCGCCTCGACGACCCGCGCGCTTCGTGGAAGATGGCCGAGGAAGCGGCTCGCGAACTCGAGTCGGAAACCGGCTACAGCAAGCGCACCGCCGAAGCCAAGCCCAAGCAGGAAGCCGCGGTGAAGGGCATCACGCCGGAGCGTCCGGCGCCGAGCGCACCGGTCAAGGCTGCCGAAGCCGCACCGGTCGCGGCACAAGTGGCCGTCACGCCCGCGGGCGGCGGCTTCTTCGGCTGGGTCAAGCGCCTCTTCGGCGCGCCGGCTGCGGCACCCGCACCGGCACCGGCCGCTCAACCCGAAAAGGCAACCCGTCCGACCCGCGAAGCGCGTACCGAGCGCAGCGAGAAGAGCGGCGGCGACCGTAACCGCAATCGCCGCACCGGCGGCCGCGACGCGGCTGGCCGCGGCGAAGGCGCAGGCGGCGCACGCACCGGCCAGCAGGCTGGACGCCGTGAGGAACGCGAACCGCGCGAGCAACGTGAACCGCGTGAAGCACGCGAAGGTCGTGGCGCCCGCGAACCGCGCGAGCCGCGTGAACCGCGTGAGCAACGCGAACCGCGCGAGCAACGTGAGCCGCGTGAAAGCCGCGAAGCACGCGGCGAGCGCGAACAGCGCATCGAGCGCGTCGAGCGCGGCCAGGACCGTAGCGATGTGACGGCGGAAGCCGGCGCCGCGCGCGGCGAGCGCCAGGAACGAGGCGAGCGCCGCGAACGTGGTGAACGCGGCGAGCGCGGTGAACGCAACGAGCAGCGTCGCCGTCAGCAAGCCGAGGCCGCGGAAGCCCAGGAAGCGCGTCTTGACGCCGCATCGGCAGGCACCGAAGGCGTCGAACCGGCGCAGACGGAAGAGCTGCCCGAAGGGATGAGCGTGGGTGCCGACGAAGAAGGCGCTCCGCGTGAAGGCGAAGAACGCCGCCGTCGCCGTCGTGGCCGCCGCGGTGGCCGCCGCGAGCGCGAGACGGATGCAGCAGGCCTCACGCCGGGCGCGGACGCGCCGGAAGGCGAAGAGGAAGGCGCACCGGCTCAACCGGCCATCGAGCAGCCTGCCGTTGCTGCGCAAGTGCACGAAGCGCCGGTCGTGGAAACGCGCACCGAAGCTGTGGTCGAGACTGTCGTGACCGCACTGCCGGCCGCAGCCGTTGTCGCCGAAGCCGCTCACGTGTCCGCCGCCGTGACGACTACGCAGGTCGAAACCGTTGCGCCCGCTGCAGAGCAGGCTCCGGCCCCGGCCGAAGCCGCACCGGTGAACGTCGAAACCGCGCACGTGGTCGAGCCGAAGGCCGAGGAGCACGCAGCAGTGGTGGCACCGGTGGCGCCTGCCGCCCCTGTGGCGCCTGCCGCAGCGGACGAACAGGTCGCGCCGGCAGCCCCCGCCGAGCCGGTCCAGGCCGAGACTCAGCCTGTCGTGGTGCGTGAAGACCGCGTCGAAGCCCCGCAAACCGAAGTGCTGGCGGCAGCGCCCGCCGCGCAACCGGAGCCGGTGCAAGAAGTGGTAGCCGCTGCTCCGGCGGTCGTCGCGATCCCCGAGCCGGCCGCAGCGCAACCGGCCCCGGTCGCAGCAGTGGCACCCTCGCCCGCACCGGCCGCCGCGGACACGCTGCGCCCGATGCTGGAATCGGCGGGTCTCGTCTGGGTCAACACCGACGCCGACAAACTGCGCGCCGCCCAGCAAGCCGCCGCGCAGCTGGTGAAGCCCGCGCGCGCGCCGCGCGAGCGCAAGCCGCTGCCGCCGGTCGACAGCGCGCCGATGCAGCAGGTCGAAACCTCGCGTCAGCCGTAAGCGCCGCAAGCGCAACTGGCCGCGCGCCGGGCCTTGAGTCCGGCGCGCCCCGAAGAGCCCGCCCTTCCCGGCGGGCTTTTTTTTGATATATCAGCGTTCTCCCTCGTCTGTCGGTACGCGCGGGTTCGGCTAAAATCGAAACAACGCGAGAACGAAGAGACCATGACACGACGCATCATCCCCGTTGCCGATGTTCGATCGCTGCCGCCGGCATTGCCCGGTCAGGCTGCGGGGCCCGTGCGCGCGCCGTCTGGCGCGGTCTTCGACGCGCTCGCCAGACCCCTGCGCGACCTGCGCATCTCGGTCACCGACCGCTGCAATTTCCGTTGCGTGTACTGCATGCCGCGTGCGGTGTTCGACAAGGACTACCCGTTTCTGCCCCATTCCGCGCTGCTTTCACTCGAAGAAATCGAGCGGCTCGCGCGGCTTTTCGTCGCGCACGGCGTCACCAAGATCCGCCTCACGGGCGGTGAGCCGCTGCTGCGCAAGAACATCGAATTCCTGATCGAGCGCCTCGCCGCGCTGCGCACGCCCGACGGCGAGGCGCTCGACATCACGCTCACCACCAATGGCTCGCTGCTTGCGCGCAAGGCGCGCGCCCTGCGCGACGCAGGCCTCACGCGCGTGACGGTGAGCCTCGACGCCCTCGACGACGCCCTCTTTCGCCGCATGAACGACGCCGACTTCGCAGTGGCCGACGTGCTCGACGGCATCGAGGCGGCCCAAGCCGTGGGTCTCGCGCCGATCAAGGTCAACATGGTCGTCAAGCGCGGCACGAACGATGGCGAGATCGTGCCGCTTGCGCGGCATTTCCGCAGCACGGGCGTGACGCTGCGCTTCATCGAGTACATGGACGTGGGCACCTCGAACGGCTGGAACATGGCCGAAGTGCTGCCTTCGGCCGAGGTCGTCGCGCGGATTGCCGAGCACTGGCCGCTCGTGCCGCTGGAGCCCCACACTGCCGCCGAAACGGCGCAACGCTGGGGCTACGCGGACGGCGCGGGCGAGATCGGCGCGATCTCCAGCGTGACTCGCGCGTTCTGCGGCGACTGCACGCGCGCGCGCCTTTCGACCGAAGGCAAGCTGTACCTGTGCCTTTTTGCCTCGATGGGCTACGACCTGCGCGCGCTGTTGCGCAACGGCGCCACCGACACGGCGATCTCCGGCGCCATCGCGCAGGTGTGGGAAGGCCGCGCCGACCGCTACTCGCAATTGCGAGGGAGCGCGCAGGCGCCGGGTTCCGCCGAAGAGCGGCGCATCGAAATGTCCTACATCGGCGGCTGAGAAGCCAGCGACGCCGATGAGCGCCAGCATCATTGCCACCGGATCGATCACGGGCCTCGTGCTCGCGGGCGGGCGCGGCCAGCGCATGGGCGGCGCCGACAAAGGTTTGCAGATGCTGCACGGCAGGCCGCTCGCGGCCCACGTTCTTGAGCGCCTCGCTCCGCAGGTGGGCGCTCTAGCGATCAGCGCGAACCGCAACGGCGACGCCTACGCGGCACTTGGCGCGCCATGGCAAGCCCGCGTGCTCGCCGACACGCTGCCCGACTTCCCCGGCCCGCTCGCGGGGCTGCTCGCCGGACTGCGCGCGGCGCAAACCGACTGGCTCCTCACGGCGCCCTGCGACTCGCCCTGGCTGCCAGCCGATCTCGCCGAGCGCCTGAGCCACGCCGCGTTGGCACGGCAAGCGGACATCGTGACCGCGACCACGACGAATGCAGCAGGCGAGGTCTCGCTGCACCCTGTCTTCGCACTCGTGCGCACCGCCCTCGCCGACGACCTCGCCGCCTTTCTGGCTGCCGGCGAGCGCAAGGTGCGTGCGTGGTACGCGCGCCACACGGCCGCCGAAGTCGCCTTTGCCGATGAACGTGCGTTTTACAATATCAATTCCTTACAGGAACTGGCCGAACTCGAACGCGCCTGAATTGCAATCGGGCGGCGCCCGGCCAGCCGCCGTCCCCGGCACACGGCCGGCACGCCCGCCTGGACGATCGCCGCACAGGCCGTGCCACGCTTCCTCATTCGATGACCACGCTTAACCATCCCTCCGGCAACGCCGGGTGCATCAGCCAGTACGATCCGCAAGCTTTGCCCGTCAGCGCCGCACAGGCCATCGTGCTGCAGTGGGTGACGCCGCTCGCGGCGAGCGAGCGCGTGCCGCTACGCGAGGCGCTCGCGCGCGTGCTGGCCGAAGACGTGATTTCGCCCATCGACGTCCCGGCGCACGACAACGCCGCGATGGACGGCTATGCGTTCGACGGCGCGGCGCTGGCCGACGCCTCCGGCCGTCTCTCGCTCACTGTGTGCGGCAAGGCCTTCGCCGGTCACGCCTACCCGGGCGACGTCGCCGCGCTCGCCTGCGTGCGCATCATGACCGGCGCGCCGATGCCCGCGGGCTGCGACACCGTCGTGCCCCAAGAGCACGTGTCGGCACACGGCGACGCCATCTCGTTCGAAGCGAACGTCGTCAGGCGAGGCGCGAATGCGCGCCGCAAGGGCGAGGATCTCGCGCACGGCGGCGTGGCGCTCGCGGCAGGCCGCGTACTGCGCGCTTCGGATATCGGCTTGCTTGCCTCGCTCGGACTCGTCGAGGCGAACGTCAAGCAACGCCTGCGCGTGGCCTACTTTTCGACCGGCGACGAATTGCGCTCGCCGGGCGAGCCGCTCGAGCCCGGCTGCATCTACGACAGCAACCGCTACGCGCTCGGCGCGATGCTCCAGCGCCTGAACGTCGAGGCGATCGACCTGGGCGTCGTGCGCGACGACCCGGCGGCACTCGCGGCAACGCTTAGAAAGGCTGCCGAAAGCGCCGATGTCGTGCTAACCTCCGGCGGCGTCTCGGTCGGCGAAGCCGATTTCACGCGCACCCAGTTGCAAACGCTCGGCGACGTCTCGTTCTGGGGCCTCGCCATGCGTCCTGGCCGCCCGCTTGCGTTCGGCCGCATCTGGTCGGGCGGACGCCCGGGCGCGGGCCGCGCGGCGCTCCTGTTCGGCCTGCCCGGCAACCCGGTCGCGACCATGGTCTCGTTCTACCAGATCGTGCGCCCCGCGCTCATGGCAATGGCGGGCGCGCAAGCGCAGCCCGTCCCGCTCGTGCCGGCACTGAGCGATCAGCCGATCAGAAAGCGTGCGGGACGCACGGAGTTCCAGCGCGGCCTTGCGCGCCGCGATAACAGCGGCCAGTGGCGCGTCACGCCGACCGGCTCGCAAAGCTCGGGCGCACTCAGCACGATGAGCGAGGCGAACTGCTTCATCGTGCTCGCCCACGAAGCCGGCGATCTCGACGCCGGCGACGCCGTCGACATCATGCTGTTCGATGGGCTCGTCTAGCGCGACGGCGCCGCAGAGGCCATCAAACGTATCCACACGTCCACACCTGCATAACGGACCGACTACTATGAAAAAACAGATCTCGTTCATCGCTGCGGGCCAGACCGCCAAGGCGCTCATCCTCGTGTACCTGACCTTCAGCGTGCCTATCGTGCTGCTCGGCGTGCTCGTGGCGTTCGTGCGCTATGGCTCGGTCGAACTCTCGACCATCTTCAGCGCGCTGCTGCTCAATGCGATCGTCGGCTTCATCCTGCTGTGGATCGCCTGCCACGCGTACAACTGGGTGGCCTCGCGCTTTGGCGGCATCGAGATCCATCTCTCCGACGTGCCCGAGGAAGCGTGATGACCGCAACGATTCGCGCCGCCACGCCCGCCGACGTCGGCGCCATGCACGCGCTGATGTATGAACTCGCTGAGTTCGAAAAACTCACGCATCTGTTCACGGGCACGGCCGATGGTCTCGCCGACGCCCTGTTCGGCGCGCGCCCCGCTGCCGAAGCGCTGGTGGCGGAAGACGCCGGCCGCATCGTCGGCTACGCGCTCTTTTTCCACAACTACTCGACCTTCCTGAGCCGCCGCGGTCTCTATCTCGAAGACCTGTACGTGCAGCCGTCGCAACGCGGCACCGGTCTCGGCACGGCAATGCTGCGCGCGCTCGCGGCGATCGCTGTCGAACGCGGCTGCGCCCGCTTCGAATGGACCGTGCTCGACTGGAACACGCCGGCGATCGGCTTCTATGAAAAGCTCGGCGCCACCGTGCTGCCCGACTGGCGTGTGGTGCGCATGACCGGCGACGCGCTCGACAAGCTCGCAGCGCCTGGCGAGACGGCGCTCGGGTAACACAACCGAACCGCACGCTCGAATGCAAACGGGCCGCCTGATTCAGGCGGCCCGTTCCCTTTTGGCGCGGCGGTTTTCCTCACTCGTCGCCGAATCCGCCTTCACTCCCCGCTTCGCCGTTGCGCAGCGCGTCGCCGAGCAGATTCGCGGCGGCCTCGCCCGGCAGCGCCTCGACGTCGCGCAGCTTGCGGTTCATCGCGCGCGTGCGCACCTCGGCCGCCTCGATGGAACGCGTGACGGTTTCGAGCTGCGACTTCGTGCGCGCGAGCACGTCGCCGAACTTGCCGAACTCCGTCTTCACCGCGCCGAGCACCTGCCACACCTCGCTCGAACGACGCTCGATGGCAAGCGTGCGGAACCCCATCTGAAGACTGTTGAGGAGCGCCGTAAGCGTAGTCGGCCCGGCGACGCTCACGCGGTAGTCGCGCTGCAGCACATCGGTCAAACCGGGGCGGCGCAGGATTTCCGCGTACAGCCCTTCGGTCGGCAGGAACAGCAGCGCGAAATCGGTCGTGTGCGGCGGCGCGACGTACTTCTCGGCGATGGTGCGCGCCTCCGCGCGAATGCGCAGTTCGAGCGCGCGGCCCGCCTCCTCGATCGCGAGCGCGTCCGCGCGCTCCTGGGCGTCGATCAGACGCTCGTAGTCCTCGCGCGGAAATTTGGCGTCGATGGGCAGCCAGACCGGCTCGCCGGTTTCCCCAGCGCCGACGCCACGCCCGGGCAGACGAATCGCGAACTCCACGCGTTCACTGCTCCTCGGCACCGTCGCCACGTTCTTCGCGAACTGGTCGGGCGTGAGCATCTGCTCGAGCAACGCTTCGAGCTGCACCTCGCCCCACGTGCCGCGTGTCTTCACGTTGGTGAGCACCTTCTTCAGGTCGCCCACGCCCGCCGCCAGCGTCTGCATCTCGCCAAGTCCGCGATGGACCTGCTCCAGCCGGTCGGAAACGAGCTTGAACGATTCGCCAAGGCGCTGTTCGAGCGTCGCGTGCAGCTTCTCGTCGACGGTGCGGCGCATTTCCTCGAGCTTCGCCGCGTTGTTCGCTTCGATGTCCTTCAGACGCTGTTCGAGCGTCGCGCGCACTTCGGCGAAGCGCCGGTCGTTGACTTCGGTGAGTTGCGCGAGCTGCTGCGTGAGCAACGAGCCGAAGTGGCGCAGCGCGGCGCCCTGCTCGTCGCGCGCCACCTGGGCTTGTTGATGCAGGCTCTGGCGCACGGCGTCGAGCTGTTGCGTATTGGTCGCCGTGAGTTTGGCGAGCTGCTGGGCGAAGCCGTCGATCTGGCTGTTCTGCACCGTTGCCATGCTACCGAGCTGCGCTGCCAGCGCCTGCTGCACCTGCGCGAAGCCGCCGCCGAATTCGCTGCGCGAGCTTTGCGCGGTACGCGCGATCTCGTTGCGCAGTTCGCGCTCGATGCGCTCGGCCGCGCGCGCCTGCGTGTCGGTCGAGGCGGCGAGGCGATCGCTCAGCTGATCGAGCGCGTCGAGCGTCGCCTCGGTGTCGCCCTCGCCATGACCGTGACGCGCGCGCAGCAACGCGACGAGCGTCACGACGAACGCGATCGCCAGTGCGATGATCGCCAGCGACATGACTGCAAACGGGCTCATGTACGCGCTTTCCCCAGCACGGCGGGGTTGATCGGGTTAGGCGGCTGCCCCGCGCGCGGCCCTTCGCCGAGCGCGGCGATGAGGTTGTCGGCGGCGAGGTTCGCCATGGCGCGGCGCGTGGCTTCGCTCGCGCTTGCAATGTGCGGCGTGAGCACGACGTTCTCCACTTCGAGCAGCGCCGGATGCACGCGCGGCTCGCCTTCGAACACGTCGAGGCCCGCCGCCGCGATCTGGCGCGTGCGCAGCGCGTGCGCGAGCGCCCCGTCGTCGACGATGCCGCCGCGTGCGATGTTGGTGAGCGTGGCCGTGGGTTTCATCAGCGCGAGTTCCGCTGCGCCGATCGTGTGATGGTTTTCAGCCGTATAGGGCAGCACGAGCACGACATGGTCGGCCTGCTTGAGCAGGTCTTCCTTCGAGAGATAGTCGGCGTTCAGTTCGCGCTCGATCTCAGGCGCGACGCGCGAACGGTTGTGATAGACCACACGCATGTTGAAGCCGCGCGCGCGGCGCGCAAGCGCCTGACCGATACGCCCCATGCCGATCACGCCGAGCGTGGCGCCATAGATGTCCGAGCCGAGAAACGCGTCGAACGACCACTTGTCCCATTTGCCCGCGCGCAGGAAATGTTCGGACTCCGTCACGCGGCGGGCGGCTGCCATCATGAGCGCCCAGCCGAAGTCGGCCGTGGTTTCGTTGAGCACGTCGGGCGTGTTGGTGCCAAGCACGTTGGCCGCGTTGAAGGCGGCCATGTCGAAGTTGTTGTAGCCCACGGCCATGTTCGACACCGCGCGCAGGCGCGGCGCGGCGGCAAGCGCTGCGGCGCCGATCGGGTCGCCCGCGGTGAGCGCGCCGTCCTTGTCCGCGAGACGCTCGTGCAGCGCCTCGGGGGCAAGCGCCTCGCCGTTGTTCCAGTCCACGTCGAAATATTGCTTCAGCCGATCGATCACATCGGGAAAGATCGGGCGCGCCACGAGAATCTTTTGCATCGTTGCTCTCCACACTTCAGTCGTTGTCCGTCATTGTTGCGCGTGACGGGGCGCTCAGGGAAGTCTCGCGCGCCTTTCGAAAGCGGTTTCCAGGCGGCTTGCGGCTAGACGAAAAAGAGCCAGGTGGCCGCGAGAAAGACCGGCGTGAGCAGCAGGCCCGACCAGCCAAGATAGCCGAAGAAGCCCGGCATGCGCACGCCGCGCGACTGCGCGATCGCCTTCACCATGAAGTTCGGCGCGTTGCCGATATAGGTGAGCGCGCCCATCCACACGGCGCCCGCCGAAATCGCGGCGAGCGTTTTCGCGCCGCCGGACATGAGCGCATTGGCGTCGCCGCCCGCGAGATTGAAGAACACGAGGTACGTGGGCGCGTTGTCGAGAAACGACGAGAGCAGACCCGTCGCCCAGAAGTACATCGCTTCGTTGGGGCGGCCCGGCGCGTCGTTCACGAAGCGGATCAGCGCGGCGAATGCGCCCGCCTCGCCCGCGCGCAGCATCGCGATGACCGGCGCGATCGTCACGAAAATGCCCGCGAAGAGTTTGGCCACCTCGACGATCGGCGCCCACTCGAAACCGTTGTCGGCGCGCGCCTGTTTCGACGTGAACGCAAGTGAGATGAGTGCGAGCGCAACAAGTCCCGCATCGCGCACGAGGTTCTGCAGCTGCACATGCGCGCCCGCGACTTCGAAGACGATACCCGGACGCCATATGCCGCTCATCAGCACGAGCGCGATGAGCAGCGCGAGCAGCACGAGATTCGCCTTGCCACCGATCGCGAGCGCGCCGGTGTCCGGCGTCGGGTCGAGCGAGGCGGCGCGCACTTCGCCGGCCTGACGGAAGTACCCGCTATCGAGCGCGTAAAACGCCGCGAGCAGCACGCCGCAGACGAACAGCATCGGAAGCGCTAGATGCTGCGCAGTCCAGAAGAATCCCACGCCGTTGAGGAATCCGAGGAAAAGCGGCGGGTCGCCGAGCGGCGTGAGCAAGCCGCCCGCGTTCGCGACGAGAAAGATGAAAAACACGACCACGTGCACGTTGTGCCGTCGATTGTCGTTGGCGCGCAGGAGCGGCCGGATCAGCAGCATCGCCGCGCCCGTCGTGCCCATCACACTCGCGAGCACGGTGCCTAGCGCGAGGATCGACGTATTCATGCGCGGCGAGCCACGCAAATTCCCATACACGCAGATGCCGCCAGCGATCGTATAAAGCGCGCCGAGCAGCACGATGAACGGAAGATATTCGTCGATCACGGCGTGCACGAAGAGCGGATACGTCGCGCCGGGACCGTGCGTGGCCGCGAATGGCAGCAGGAAGGCCAGCGCCCAGGCCGCCGAGATCTTGCCGAAATGGTGATGCCAGAACGTGGCCGCGAACATGGGGAAGAACGCGATCGACAGAAGCATGCCGGCGAACGGCAGCGCCCAGGCCGCGCCAAGCGAGGCGCCGTCGAACGTCGCAGCGTGTGCGCTCGCGCTGAACAGTGTGAGTGCAGCGAAGAGCGCTCCCGCGCAGGCGCTCGCCGCGTTGCGCTTACGCGCCATGCACGACGATCACATGCACGCGATACGGCCCGTGCGCGCCAAGAATGATGGTCTGCTCGATGTCGCCGGTGCGCGAGGGCCCCGAAACGAAATTGACCGCACGCGGCAGTTCTCCGCGCTCGGCGCGCATGAGCGCGAAGGCGTCCTCGTGGCCCGCGACGATGCGCGAAGCGGGCACGACAGCGATGTGCGTTTCGGGCAACAGCGCGCCCGAGGCCCAGGTTTGCGGGCTGGAGAGCAGCACCAGCGTGCCGGTTTCGGCCGTGGCGCAAAAACACCCTGTGAGGCCGACGAGATCGCGGTCTTCCGGCTTGCGGAATTGAACCGCGAGACCCGCGCCGGCCCAGTCGAAGGTTTCGAGCGTTTGCCACGCGACAGCCTGCATCGGCAGGCTGCGCTCGGCGAGATAACGTTGCGCGGCGGCGGGCACGTCGGCCATCTGCTGGACTTCGTCGACGGTGCTCGACATCTTGCGCGCCTCGCCAACGAAGCGCGCAACGAGGTCGCCTTCGAGCGGCGGACGCGGACCTTCGGGATGCTGCGCGAGGTAATCGGCCACGGCTTCGCGTTCGTGCGCCGCGGGCGTAGCCTCGCGTCCCTGCGCCGCGCGAATGCGCGCGAATATGCTGCGGCGGGCGGCCGTCGTGTCCATGAACGTCCTCGTCAGATGAAGAAAAGCGACGCGCCGATTATACCGGGGCGTCGCCTTGTGATTGACGGGTTCCGTGTGCGCTTCTTTACGCGCCTATTTGCCCGCGCACTCCTCTTCCACGGGCTGCTCGATGCCGAACACCTGGCGCAGATAGGCGAGATACGCCTTGTCGTCGCACATGTTCTTGCCCGGCGAATCGGAGAGCTTGGCAACAGGCTGGCCGTTGCAGCGAACCATCTTGATGACGATCTGCAGCGGCTGATAGCCGAGGTCGTTGGTGAGATTCGTGCCCACGCCGAACGCGAGGCGGCAGCGGTCGCCGAAACGCTCGTACAGGCGCAGCACCTTGGGAATGTCGAGCGCGTCCGAGAAGATCATCGTCTTCGTGCGCGGGTCGCAGCGGTTGTCCTCGTAGTGCTTGAGCAGGCGCTCGCCCCACTCGAACGGATCGCCCGAATCGTGCCGTGCGCCGTCGAAGAGCTTGCAGAAGTACATGTCGAAGTCGCGCAGGAAGGCCTGCATGCCGTAGACGTCCGAGAGCGCGATGCCGAGGTCGCCGCGATACTCCTTCGCCCACATCTCGAAGCCATAGATTTGCGAGTCGCGCAGACGCGGCCCGAGCGCCTGACACGCCTGCAGGTACTCGTGCGCCATCGTGCCGAGCGGCGTGAGGTTGTGCTTCATCGCGTAGTAGACGTTGCTCGTGCCGGTGAACTGCTCGCCGAGATCGTCTTTAAGCGTGAGGATGACTTCCTCGTGCCAGCGCTTCGAGAAACGGCGGCGCGTGCCGTAGTCGGCAATCTTGCAGTCGGCGAATTCGGGCTTTGCGCCGAGCAGTTCGATCTTGTGGCGCAGGCGCTCGCGCCCCTCCTCATACTGCGGATGATGCTGCGTGTTCCGGAAATACACCTCGTTGACGATGGCGAGCACCGGGATCTCGAAAAGGATCGTGTGCAGCCACGGCCCCTTGATCTCGATGTCGATTTCGCCGTTGCCCTTGGGCGACGGCGTGATCGAGATGTACTTTTCGTTGAGGTGAAAGAGCGCGAGAAAGTCGATGAAGTCGCCCTTGATGAAGCGCATCTTGCGCAGATACTCGAGCTCGGGCTCGGCGAAGCGCAGCCTGCAGAGCTTCTGGATCTCGCTGCGGATCTCGTCGATGTAGGGCACGAGATCGACGTTCGGCGTGCGGCAGCGGAAACGGTATTCCACATTGGCCGCTGGGAAATGATGCAGCACCACCTGCATCATCGTGAATTTGTACAGATCGGTATCGAGCAGCGAAGTAATGATCATGATGGGCCAGCCGGACTGCAATCGGATAGCGCCCGCGAAGCGGGAACCGGAGCCGCTGCGCGGCAGATGCCTCGCAGCGGCTCCGGGCGGCGAGCGCCAGCGGTGCGCCCATGTTACCCGAATGCCTGCGCGCCCCGCTTGCCCGCCGGCACGTCCCCTTGTTCGCAAGGGGTAAAACGGTGCGGATCACCCCATCATATAAACTAATCACGAAACGATATAAGGACGGTTACGGGCCCGTGGTTGGGGTAATTCCTCATCAGTTACAATAGCGCCTTTGGCGAACCGCCATCCCCCGATACAAAAAGCTTGCAGGAGCTGCCTGAATGACTCACGTTGTGACCGAAAGCTGCATCAAGTGCCGCTATACCGACTGCGTCGATGTGTGCCCGGTGGACTGCTTTCGCGAAGGTCCCAACTTCCTCGCGATCGACCCGGACGAGTGCATTGACTGCGCCGTGTGCGTTGCGGAATGCCCGGTGAACGCCATCTACGCCGAGGAAGACGTGCCTGGCGACCAGCAATCGTTCATCGAGCTGAACGCCGACCTCGCCAAGAACTGGCCGAGCATCACCAAGACCAAGGCGCCGCTGCCGGAAGCCGACGAATTCAAGGACGTGAAGGACAAGCTCGCGCTTCTCGCACGCTGATTGCACGTTAATCGCACGCTGATCGCGGATTGCCCTTAAAGAGATAGCGACGGGGTATTGACAGGTCTAGCCATACCCCATAGAATCTCGTTCTCTGCTTTTGTTGATCCCCGATAGCTCAGTCGGTAGAGCGCCGGACTGTTAATCCGTAGGTCCCTGGTTCGAGCCCAGGTCGGGGAGCCAAGATTCGCAAAAGCCCGTTAATCACAACGGGCTTTTTTATGACGTAAAGAGTTGTAGCTGTATTGTTGTTCCCCGATAGCTCAGTCGGTAGAGCGCCGGACTGTTAATCCGTAGGTCCCTGGTTCGAGCCCAGGTCGGGGAGCCAAAATATCGAGGGGTTGCGTGTTTGCACGCAACCCCTTTTTCTTTTGCTGCGCGTGTTGTGCATACAGCGAGGCTGCATCGTCAGTGCAGCCGAATGTCTTCGCAGTCTCACCCTGACACTCCCCACCCTCCCCGATAATGTCGATTCGTCATCTTCGGGAATCCGCATGAAATCCGCCCGCCTCACCGCCCGCCTCACCGCCCTCCTCGCCGGCGCGAGCCTCGTCGCCTCGGCCGCTGCCCACGCCGAACAGATCGGCAGCGTGAACACCAACTTCCGCGTGACCGGTTCCGACAAAGTCGTCGTCGAAGCCTACGACGATCCGCAGGTGCAAGGCGTCACCTGCTATGTCTCCCGCGCGCGCACGGGCGGCGTGAAGGGCACGCTCGGCATTGCGGAAGATCCGACCGAGGCGTCGATCGCGTGCCGGCAGGTCGGGCCGATCTCGTTCACAGGCCCGCTCAAGCAGCAAGACGACGTCTTCAACGAGCGCATGTCGTTCCTGTTCAAGACGTTGCACGTCGTGCGCGTGGTCGACGCGAAGCGCAACGCGCTCGTGTATCTGACCTACAGCGACCGGGTGGTGAGCGGCAGCGCCAAGAACAGCGTCACGGCCGTACCGGTGCCGGCGGGCACGACGATTCCGCTGCGCTAAACTGGGGATCTGAGCCGGATCCCTCACCATGACCGATTCCCGTTTTCGAGATTCCGCCCGCTACTGGCGCACGCCGCTTCTGCCCGGCGCGGATCTCGTCACGGCCGAATACAACGAACATACGTTCGCGCCCCACTGGCACGAGGCGTACACGATCCCCGTAATCGAGGGCGGCGCCGAATGCTATCGCTATCGCGGCGCGCAGCACGTCGCCGAAACGGGCAGCGTGCCGGTCATCAATCCCGGCGAGCTGCACACGGGCTCGCGCGCCGCCGAGGAAGGCTGGAGCTATCGGGTGATGTACGTGCCGATCGACTTCCTGCACGATCTCGCCGGCGAAATCGCGGGGCGCGCGCAGCCGCTGCCGTGGTTCGACACGGAGGTGATCCACGATCTCGATCTCGCGCATCGGCTCTCGCGCGCACACCGTCTGCTCGAAGCCGACGCCGACTGGCGGCGCGCCGCAGCGCAATCCAGCACGAGCGCCGGCTTGGCGGCGCTTCCCACCGCTTCCGATGCGCAGCGCTCCGATCTGCTCGCCGTAGAAGGTGCACTGCTCGACGCGCTCTCGACGCTGCTCACGCGCTACGGCCGCACGCGCGAGGCCGCGCTCAGGCATGGCCCGAACGATCCGCGTGTGGAAACGATGAAGGCGCTCCTCGCCGCCGATCTCGCCATGCCGCTGCGCGTAGCCGATCTCGCCCACGCAGTCGGCCTTTCGCCCTTTCACGCCACGCGGCTCTTCACGCAGGCGACCGGGCTGCCGCCGCACGCCTGGCGCACGCAGTTGCGCCTGCAACGCGCGCTCGGCCCGTTGCGCGAAGGCGCCTCGGTGGCCGACGTCGCCGCGGCGAGCGGCTTCACCGACCAGAGCCATTTCACACGGCACTTCCGGCGTATGTTCGGCGTGCCGCCGGGGCGCTGGCAGTCGTCCTGAAGGCGCAAGCCCGCCTCGCGCCGCAAGAACGTACAAGCCACCCGCACGGGCGGCCGTTATGCTGTCCCCTTGTATCAGGAGGACAGTTTGACCACGCATCCCAACCGCTTCACCGAATTCATCGCCGGCGCGCGCGACACGATCCCCATGATGATCGGCGCCGCGCCGTTCGGCGTGATCTTCGGCACGCTCGTCACCTCGGGCCCGCTTTCGCTCTGGCACGGCCAGTTCATGTCGCTCGCCGTGTTCGCCGGCTCCGCGCAGTTCATCGCGCTCGGGCTGATCGCCTCGCACGCGAGCTTCGCTGTCATTCTTGCCACCACGTTTATCGTGAACCTGCGGCACGTGCTCTACAGCGCAACGCTCGCGCCCTATGTCTCGCATCTGCCGCTGCGCTGGCGTCTCGTGCTCGGCGGCCTGCTCACCGACGAGGTCTTCGCCGTCGCGTGGGCGCATTTCCGCCGCCATCCGCCCGGCGACGACGTCTCGCCGTGGCATTTCCTCGGGTCGGGCGTGTCGATGTATCTGAACTGGCAGCTCTGGACCGCGGCCGGCCTGCTGTTCGGCGCGGCGTTCCCGGGCCTGCAGTCACTCGGCCTCGACTTCGCGATGGTCGCGACCTTCATCGCCATCGTCGTGCCACAGTTGGTTGCCGTGCGCTACCTCGCCGCTGCCGCGACCGCGGGCGCGCTCGCCTTTTTCTGGCAGGGCTGGCCGTACAAGCTCGGGCTGCTCGGCGCCGTGCTCGCAGGCGTGGTCGTGGGCGTCGTCCTCTCGCGCCCGGGCTCCTCGCGCGGCGTCCGCGCCGCAAGCGACTCCGCCCGCAAGCCCACCAACGTCCAACGCACCGCAGGAGCCGGGCAATGAACTACGTCGTCCTGATTCTCGGCATGGCCCTCATCACCCTCGTCATTCGCACGGCGGTGTTCGTGCTCGGCGACCGGCTGGTGTTCCCGCCGCTCGTGCGCACCGCACTCGGCTTCGTGCCCGTTACCGTACTCACGGCCATCATCGTGCCGATGGCGGTCTCGCCCCACGGCCAGGGCGCCGAGCTGACCTGGCGCAACCCGCAGCTCGTCGGCGCGCTCGCGGCCATTGTTGTCAGCGCGCTCACGAAGCGGCCGCTCCTCACCATCGCGGTCGGGCTCGGCGTGTTCTTCCTCTGGCAAGGCGTCGTGCTGCGCTAGAGCGTCCCCTCGCCCCTTACGCTCAAGTTTCACCCCGGCGCGCCGTTAAACCCGTCAAGGCCTGCTCTGGCAGGCCACTGCTCGAACGGCGAGAGCACGCGAGAAGCGATAAGGATTACACCGGGGCAACCACAATGGGGCATATCACCCTTAACCTGAAGGATGAAACGCTTGCGTCGCTGCGCAAGGATTTCGACGCGTTCCTGCGCGTCTCGCTCAAACTCGACCCGCAGTTCGCCACGCCGGAATTCGAGGACTACCTGCGTGCGAAGCTGCTCGACAACATGACGCCGCTCACGGAGCACGCTGTCCAGCGGCTCCTGCAAGGCGGCCAGTACGCATGGGCCAAGCGCACGCTCGACAAGGAGTTCCCCGAGGTCGTCTCGATCCTGATGCGTCAGGCGGGCGAATTCGGTTTCGGCTTTGCGTCGCGGCCCGAGTGGACACCGGACGAACTCTCGAAGCAGTGCCGCGACTGGGCGGCCGCCATCGTGAGCGAAGCCCAAGGCGAAGAAGCGCTGATCGATCCGCTGGCTGCGCAGATCAAATCGGGCGTGCAGGACATCCAGACGCTCGAAGAGACGATGCAGACGCCCGCGTGGCGGCTCACCGAGTCGCTGCGTCAGCGGGTGTACGAAGCGAAGATCGGCTGCGAGCAGGCTAGCGGCAGCCTGGCGCGCGAGCGCCTGGGTGAATTGCGCGGGCTCTTGAGGCTCGGCGTCACGCATGGCGTGTTCCAGAAGCAGGAAGCGCAACAGATCATGGAATATCTGCGCCTGCTCAAGCCCGAGATTTTCGTCGAGGAGCCCGACGACGTCTTCACGCGCCTCGCCGCGTGGCTGCGCAACTTCTTCATGCCGCCGCAGCGTGGCACCGCGCGCGAACAGGGGCGCTAGACGCGCCTCGCTGAGAACGCCCCGCCAGGCGCGCTCATTAGTCCCACATCTTCCTGAGTTTCGCGGCGATCTCGACCTTCGCATGCGCGGCGGCGGCGAGTCCCGCCGCGCTCGGTGCGCTCGCCACGGGCGCGGGCGGCCATGCGCGCGATTCGAATAGCGGCAGCATCGGCGCGGCGATGAAGCGCGTGCGCGAGGCCCATACGTGCCGGTCGCCCGACGCCACCTGGTTGTGCACGTAAAAGCGCTGCGGCACGACGATGTGCAGATCCTCTTTCGCGCGCGTCATCGCCACATAGAGCAGCCGCCGCTCCTCCTCCAGCTCCTCGTCGCTGCCCGCGCCGAGATCGGACGGAATGCAGCCGTCCACGCCATTGAGCACGAACACGTTGCGCCACTCCTGCCCTTTCGCCGAATGGATCGTCGAGAGGATCAGATAGTCCTCGTCGAGCAGCGGATCGGCGGATTCGGCGCTCGTGGCGTCCGGCGGATCGAGCGTGAGTTCGGTGAGAAAGCGCTCGCGCGAGGCGTAAGTGCTCGCAATGCTCTCCATTTGCAGCAAATCGGCCAGACGCACCTGGGCGTCCTCGTGATTGCGCTCGAGATGCGGCTCGTACCAGCGCCGCACGCGCTCGAATTCGGCGGGCCACGGTGTGGCGCGCATGGAGAGACTGTCGATGAGCGACGCGAACGCCGGCCAGTCCTCGGCCGCGCGCGGCGGCGGCGCGAAGGCCGCGAGCGCCTCGGCGGCGCGATACGCGCCCGTGCACGCGGCCACCTGGTCGAGCAGGCGCGCGGCGTTGGCGGGCCCGACGCCCGGCAGCAATTGCGTCACGCGAAAGCCCGCCACGCGATCGAGCGGATTCTCGGCCCAGCGCAACACCGCCAGCACGTCCTTCACGTGCGCGGCGTCGAGAAAACGCAGGCCGCCGAACTTCACGAACGGGATATTGCGCCGCGCCAGTTCGATCTCGAGCGTGGCGCTGTGGTGCGCCGCACGAAACAGCACAGCCTGCTGCTTGAGCTTCATGCCCGCTTCACGCGCCTCGAGAATCTGCTCGACGACGTAGCGCGCCTGAGTCGCCTCGTCGGCCACGGTGACGAGGCGCGGGCGCTGCTGCGAGGGGCGATCGGTCCACAGGTTCTTGGTGAAGCGCTCGGCGGCGGCGTCGATCACGGCGTTCGAAGCGGCGAGGATCGGCGCCGTCGAGCGGTAGTTGCGCTCGAGCGTCACCTGGCGCGCGGGCGGATCGAACTGCGCCGGGAAGTCGAGAATGTTGCGCACCGTCGCGCCGCGAAACGAATAGATCGCCTGGGCGTCGTCGCCGACCACGGTCAGGCCGCGGCCGTCGGGCTTGAGCGCGAGCAGGATCGAGGCCTGCAGGCGGTTGGTGTCCTGGTATTCGTCGACGAGGATGTGGTCGAAGCGGCCCGCAAGATCGGCGGCGATGGCCGGCTCCGCGGCCATGTGCGCCCAGTAGAGCAGCAGGTCGTCATAGTCGAGGACGTTCTGCTTTTGCTTGGCGTCCACGTAGGCCGCGAACAGCGCGCGCAGTTGCGGCTCCCATTCGAGGCACCACGAGAACGACCGATTGAGCACGCTGGCGAGCGAGTCGCCCGTGTTGACCGCGCGCGAGTAGATCGCAAGGCACGTCGACTTCGAGGGGAAGCGCTTTTCCTTCGCCGAGAGTCCCAACTCGTGGCGCACGAGGTTCATCAGATCGGCGGAATCTTCGCGGTCGTTGATCGTGAACGCCGGCGAAAGGCCGATGTGATCCGCGTACTCGCGCAACAACCGTGCGCCCACGCCGTGAAAAGTGCCCGCCCAGCCAAGCCCTTGCGCGAGCACTGCGGCCGCGCCCGGCGCGCTGGCGGCGATGCGCGCCACACGCCGCGTCATTTCCTGCGCGGCGCGCCGCGAGAACGTAAGCAGCAGGATGCGGTGAGGGTCGGCGCCACCCGCGATCAGATGCGCGACGCGGTGAGCGAGCGTATTGGTCTTGCCCGACCCGGCCCCTGCGATCACGAGCAGCGGGCCCGGCAGCGTCGAGCCCGGCGCGTAACCCGCTTCGCCGCCGTGCTCGACGGCCTCGCGCTGCGCGTCGTTGAGTTTCGCGAGCCACGAAGAAACGGCAGTGGCTGCGTCGGCACGCGCCTGGCTGGCGTCGGAGACAGAAGAATCGGCAACGGAAACTGTGGACACGGCGGGCGCTGGGACGATGGACGTGGCGAATCGGAAAGAGGCGACGCATACTGTATATCCATACACCCCGCATCCGCAAGCGCCTGATTCCATGGCGATCTGGCGGGATTTAACGACAACGCCGCGGCGCGTTTCGAGCATCATGAAGCGAAGCGGCGGCGTCCGTTGCCGGACGCCGCCGCTCTCGGTGTGCGAACAAGGTCAGCGCCCAGTACACGGACGCCGCCTGCACCGGCCGCGCGTTAGCGCGTTAATCCGATTGGCCGCCCTGCTGCTGGGCCGACATGCCGTTCATCTGATCCTTCATTTCCGAATCGTTGGCCTGACGGTCGGCCTTGTGGTTGATCTTCGCGTCCTTCACCTGCGCCTTGTACTGCGACTTCGCCTGCTTCTTCGCGTCGCTGTACTCGGCGTTCGCCGACTTCTTCGCGCTGCGGTATTCCGCGTTCGCGGCGGCGTTGGCGTTGCGCTTTTGCACCAGCGGGTCAGCGGATTGCGGAGCAGTCAGCGCTTGCGGGGCGGGCGCGGGTTGCGCGATCCCGGCGGCCGCCGGCGCGTGGCCCGTCACCTGGCCCGGCGCTTGACCAGGCGCAGCACCCGGCGCGCCGGAAGGCGCCATCGTTGGGGCTTCGCCGGCCTGTGCCGCGCCCTGGGTCGCGTTTTGAGCGGCGTTTTGCGCATACGCACCCTGCGCGAAGACGGCGGCAGTGGTCACGGTGGCAAAAGCGGCGGTAGCAGTGAGCAGCTTGCGAATCTGGGTCATGGCGTATCCTCCTTGCAGTGGTTCCGAAGGCGCGTTGGCAGCGGGCAGGCCCGCCGGAATCGCGCCCCCGCTCGACGAAGCCGCGCAACGCAAACCTGAGCGGCGCTGTCGATCCGGGTGAAACCATTTTGGTATGAAGATCGCCGTGGGGTCCCGCAACGTTACTCAACGTTTCATTTTCTGACGAATTCATAACATCTGGCCCCGAGATGTGACAGCCGCCGCGGCAAAGCCGCCATCGCTTATGATGCTCACCCTTCGCGCGCTTGCCGCACGCCTTTGAAATTCCAATCCGCCATGCCCAACCTCGATTTCACGCTGACCGGCGACTACGTCGAACTGCACAACCTCCTGAAGATCACCGGGCTCGCCGACAGCGGCGGCTCGGCCAAACAGATCGTCGCCTCGGGCGCGGTGAAGGTGGACGGCGAAGTCGAGCTGCGCAAGACGTGCAAGATCCGCGCGGGCCAGGCCGTGCTGCTGGGCGACACGCGCATTGCCGTCAAGGCGCACGAGTGAACCGCCCCGAAACTTGCCCGCAGGCGCCAGCTATGCACCAGATTTGAGCATCTGGATCGACAAGGTCGCTGTCTCGCAATAAGCTTTCAGTTTCGACAGACGAACCCTGCCGCGCGGCGCGCTTTTCTCGCGCCGCTTGTTTTTCATGACTCGAACCACGCTTTCCCGCCGCGCCGTTTCGGCGCCGCCCACGCTGCGCGGCCACGCCGCCGACACCGCCCGCCTCGCCGGCCCGCTTGCGATCGCCCAGCTCTCGCAGATGGCGATGAGCGTGACCGACACGGTCCTGCTAGGCTCGCTCGGCGCCGATGCGCTCGCCGCGGGCGGCCTTGGCGCGAACATGTTCTTCGTGGTGGTGACCGTGCTGCAAGGCGTGCTGACCTCGGTCAGCGTGAGCGTCGCGCAGGCGCGCGGCGCCGACAACGAAAGCCACGTGTCGCACATCTACTGGACCGGCTTCGCGCTCTCGCTGCTGCTCTCAGTGCCGGCGTTCGCGCTGCTCTCCTTCGCCGAGCCGATCCTGCGCGCGCTCGGGGAGCCTACGCTGCTCGCGCATCACATCGGCGAGTACACGGCCGTGCTGCGCTGGGGTGCGCCCGCGAGCCTGATCGGCGTGGGGCTCATGCGCTCGTTCCTGCCCGCCATCGGCGCGGCGCGGCGCCTGCTGTGGGTGTCGATCGCGTGCGTGTTCATCAACGGCTTTCTCAACTACGGGCTGATCCACGGTGCGTGGAGCCTGCCGCGCCTGGGCTTTCTCGGCTCGGCGGTGGCCACCACGATCACCGTGTGGCTCACCGCGTTCGTGCTGATGGCGCTGCTGCACCTGCGGCCTTCGCACCAGCATTTCGTCGTTGCGCGCCGGCCGACGGCGCCGCTGATGGGCGAACTCTTCACCATTGGCTGGCCGGTTGCGATCACCTATGCGGTCGAGGCGACGCTCTTTCTCGCCACCGGCCTGCTCGCGGGCCTGCTCGGCGCAACGCCGCTCGCGGCGCACCAGATCGCCTTGAACGTGGCCTCCGTCACCTTCATGGTGCCGCTCGCGATCGGTCAGGCGGCCAACGTGCGCGTGGGGTACTGGTCGGGCGCGGGGGTGCCGCGCGCGGCGCGCCATGCGGGCTTCGTCGCGCTCGGGCTCGGCGTTGGCTTCATGTCGCTGTCGGCGCTCGTGATGGTGCTCGCGCCGCACTGGATCGTCGGGCTCTACCTGCACCTCGACGACCCGGCCAACGCGCACACGGTCTCGCTTGCGGCCACGCTGCTCGGCGTCGCGGCGATTTTCCAGATCGTCGACGGCGCGCAGACCGTCGGTTCGGGCTGCCTGCGCGGCCTGAAAGACACGCGTGTGCCGATGCTCGCGGCCACGCTCGGCTACTGGGGCATCGGCTTTCCGCTCGGCTACGTGCTCGCGTTCCACTTCGGGCTCGGCGCGCTCGGGCTCTGGTGGGGGCTCGCCGCCGGGCTCACCACGGTCGCCGTGCTCATGACGTGGCGCTTTCACCGTATGAGCCGGCGCGCGCAGGCTCACGCTGCCGCCACAAGCCGCGTTGGTTGAAGCGTTCACTTAACCGGCCAGGCCGTACCGGCGCGACCGGGTAAAATACGCGCCTGGCGCCGCACGCGGCGTCCGTCCCACGAGGGCAAGAACAGTTTGGAGACAGCCGCGCCCCGCGAGCGCCGCCGGCCACCCCGGCTACGCTTGCCGCGCGCGGAGCGCTCAGGTCGCACGCATCGACACCCCGCCACGATCCGACGCAAAGCGCGAAACAAACACGCGACGCAACAGCGCGCCATGCAAGCGCACACGCCCAGCGCGCGTGCCGCTGAAGCGTCCCGCGCCACGACATATAACGAATCCACTCACGGACCACCCTTTCATGCTTGCCCCGATTACCCGACTCTTTCCGCTCTGGGCCGTCCTCGTCTCATTGCTGGCTTACTTCGATCCGGGCCTCGTCGCGCCGATAGCGCCGCACGTCACGACGCTCCTGATGATCATCATGCTGTCGATGGGCGTCACGCTCTCGTTCGCCGACTTCCAGCGCGTCTTCACGCGGCCCGCGCCGGTCGCGGCAGGCATCTTCCTGCATTACCTCGTCATGCCGCTCGCCGCCTGGGCGATCGCCAAGGTGCTGCACATGCCGCCCGATCTCACGGCAGGCATGGTGCTCGTCGGCAGCGTCGCGAGCGGCACGGCGTCCAACGTGATGATCTATCTCGCGCGCGGCGACGTCGCGCTGTCGGTGACGATCAGCGCGCTTTCCACCCTGGTGGGCGTGTTCGCGACGCCGCTGCTCACGCGTCTTTACGTCGATGCGTCGATCGTCGTCGACGTGCGCGGCATGCTCATGAGCATCCTGCAGATCGTCGGCCTGCCGATCGCCATCGGCCTCGTCGTCAACCGGCTCGCAGGCGGCCTCGTGCGCCGCGTCGAGCCTGTGCTGCCGCTTGTCTCCATGGTGTCGATCCTCGCGATCATCGCCGCCGTGGTGGGCGGCACGCATGCGAGCATCGCCACGGTCGGCCCGCTCGTCGCGCTCGGCGTGGTGCTGCACAACGGCATCGGGCTGCTTGGCGGCTACTGGGGCGGGCGCCTGCTCGGCTTCGACGAGTCGGTGTGCCGTACGCTCGCCATCGAAGTGGGCATGCAGAACTCGGGGCTCGCCGCGACGCTCGGCAAGCTCTACTTCTCGCCGCTCGCGGCCCTGCCGGGCGCGCTGTTCTCGGTGTGGCACAACCTCTCGGGCTCGGTGCTCGCGGGTTACTGGGCCGGCAAGCCGGCGCGCGGCAGCACGCGCAATGCGCAAAGCGCCGCGAACGCGTCGCCCGAGCGCGGTTGATCGATACGGTGGTCAAGCGCCGGGCCAGCGTTCCGGCGCTTACGCCACACGCTCCTGCGGTGCGCGGTCTCGCGCCCCCGCCAGCCTGCGGGGCGCACGCCGCGTTAGCCTCACCTGCAGCCATGCTCGCAGCCTCGCGAAGCGCCATTCGCGCGGCTGTGCCAGAAGCTCGCCCTCGCAGCGCACTTCAAAGCGCACCCCCTCCCGCCATCCACTGATGCGCGCCCGCTCACCAGGCGCAAGCGGCAGTGCTTCGCCCGGTTCGAGCCAGTAGTCTTCGGTATCGCCTTCGACCGTCATCCAGACGCGGCCCTCGAGCGCCATCACCACGCCGCCCTGCGCCGCGCGAATCGTGCGGCAAGCGTCACACGGCACCCACAGCGCCAACGCGTCCTTGAAGTCTGCGTGCATCACCACGCGGGTTTCTGCTCTCATTGCGCGCTCCGTTCGTTCGAGATGCGCGCAGTGTCGCGCCGCAAGCCCCACGAACGTTTCCGGCCGCGCTGAAACGTCAGTTGCATGCGGCCCAAAAATTGCTCAAGGGACTTGCTCGCCGCCGCAGGACCAGTAGGCCGCTTCCCGTAGAATTTTCGTGAAGTCGTGCAATGAAAACGAACCATCATGCGGCGTGCCGCCATGGAGAATCCGCTTGCCCGCGCATCCCGCCCCAACCGCAGCCGCGACGCGACGCATGACGAAGCCGGGCGCCTCGCCGTGCGCGCCCACGGTTGCGCTGTATGCCCGCTTTGCGCTCGTTTGCCTTGCGCTGGTCGCCGGCTGCGCAACGCGCCCGCCCGCCACCGACTACCCGCGCGAGACGAGCGCGGCCCTGCCGGCCACGCAGGCCAGCGCCACGCCGCTTGGCGCCGCGCTCGCCGCGCCCGAAGCCGCGCACCCGGGCGAATCGGGCTTTCGCCTGCTCGCCACCGGGCCGGACTCGCTGCAGATGCGCGTCGCGCTCGCGCGTGCGGCGACGAAAACGCTCGACATGCAGTACTACATCGCCAACGAGGACACCACCGGCAAGCTGCTGCTAGGCTCGGCGCTCTATGCGGCCGACCGCGGCGTGCGCGTGCGCATGCTGGTGGACGACCTGAATTTTCACGACATCGACCAGTTGATGGCCGCGCTCAACAGCCATCCGAACATCCAGATCCGCGTGTTCAACCCGTACGGCAGCACGAGCGAGTCGATGTACCTGCGCACGCGCAACTTCTTCTCGAACGTCGACCAGTTCACACGGCGCATGCACAACAAGGCGACGATTGTCGACAACGAAATGGCGATCGTCGGCGGGCGCAATCTCGGCGACGAGTACTTCAACGCCAGCCCGACGCTCGACTTCCGCGACCTCGACGTGCTCACGGCCGGGCCGGTCGCGCAAAGCGTTTCGGCAAGTTTCGACGAGTACTGGAACAGCTCGATCTCGTACCCCTTGAGCGTGCTCAATCATCAGAAGTTCGACGCGCACGATCTCGACACCGCGCGCGACGACCTGCGCAAGCACTGGCGCGAAAGCGCCGAGCCTTACAACGCCAAACCGCTCAACGCCACGCCGCTCGCGCAGCAAATCACGGGCAATACGCTCGCGCTCGTCTGGGCGAAATGGGCGTTCGTGGCCGACTCGCCAGGCAAGATCGCGGGCAGCGAGAAAGGCGAGCTGGGCGACGCCATGCGCTCGCTGCTCGACCGCATCCATCAGGCGCATAGCAGCGTGCTGGTGTTCTCGCCGTACTTCGTGCCGCACGACACGGGCGTACAGACCATCCGCACGCTCACTGCGCACGGCGTGCGCGTGGCGATCCTCACCAATTCGCTCGCTGCCACCGACGCCGTTGCGGTGCAGGCCGGCTACAGCCCTTACCGCGTGCCGCTGCTCGAGGCCGGCGCCGAGCTTTACGAGTTCAAGCCGCTGCAGCCCGAACACGCCGACCAGCGGCGCTTCGGCGTGGTCGGTTCGCGCTCGCGCGCGAGCCTGCACGCCAAGGCCTACGTGATCGACGACAGCACGCTCGTGATCGGCTCGCTCAATCTCGACCCGCGCTCCGCGCGTCTGAATACCGAGCTTGCACTCACCGTGGAGAGCCCACCGATCGCGCACGAAGTGGCCGACCTGTTCAAGCGTGCGATCTCGCCGCAGGTGAGCTATCACGTGACGCTCGCAACGCCCGCGCAACTGGCGCAGCTCCAGGGCACGACGGTCAACTCGCCGCTCGTCTGGACCGACGAGGAAAACGGCATGATCCGCACCTACAACCTCGACCCTGGTGCGGGTTTCTACAGAAATGTCCTAACCGGGCTATTCTTGCTGTTGCCGGTCGACAGCCAGCTGTGAACCGGTCGTGAAGCGACTGTGAGCACGACCTGGCTGTCGCCCGCGCAAGATCGCTTGATTTACGTTGTAACGTCCGCCGTCGAGCCAGCCGCGAAGCCGCCTTCATCGCCATGAGCGTCGCGCCTTCGCAGCGGCCGCGCCAGCATAGCGCCGCCGCCCAGCCACCACGCGGATCCGAACCCGTCACGAAAGCGGCGCCCTCGCGCGAGCGAGGATGCGCCGCCTCAATCACCGGAGTATCAAATGACCGCAAGCAACGAAAACGTCCGCATGGAGCGCGACACGTTTGGCGAGATCGCCGTGCCCGCCCAGCAGCTTTGGGGCGCGCAAACGCAGCGATCCCTGCAAAACTTTCGCATCTCCACCGAAAAGCAGTCGCCGGAACTGATCACCGCGCTCGCGACGATCAAGCGCGCCGCCGCCGAAGTGAATCTCTCGCTAGGCGTGCTCGACGAGAACAAAGCGAAAGCGATCATGCAGGCCGCCGACGAGATCATCGCGGGCAAGCACCCCGGCGAGTTCCCGCTCGCCGTGTGGCAAACGGGCTCCGGCACGCAGACCAACATGAACCTCAACGAGGTGATTGCGAACCGCGCGAGCGAGATTCTGGGCGGCGAGCGCGGCGAGGCGCGCAAGGTGCATCCGAACGACGACGTGAACCGCGGCCAGTCCTCCAACGACGTGTTCCCGACCGCGATGCACGTGGCGGCCGCCTACGGCATCGTCAAGCATTTGCTGCCGGCGCTCAAGACGCTGCGCGATACGCTCGACACCAAGGCCAAGGCTTTTGCCGACATCGTGAAGATCGGCCGCACGCACCTGCAGGACGCCACGCCGCTTACGCTCGGCCAGGAGTTCTCGGGCTACGTCGCGCAGCTCGATCACGGCATCAAGCACGTCGAATCTTCATTGCCGCATCTGTACGAACTCGCGCAGGGCGGCACGGCCGTGGGCACCGGCCTGAACGCGCATCCGCAGTTCGCGCACAAGGTTGCGGAAAGCATCGCGAAGCTCACGGGCGTGCCCTTCGTCACCGCGCCCAACAAGTTCGAAGTGATGGCCGCCGCCGACGCGCTCGTGTTCGCACACGGCGCGCTCAAGACCGTGGCCGCGAGCCTCATGAAGATCGCCAACGACATCCGCTGGCTCGCCAGCGGTCCGCGCTGCGGTCTGGGCGAACTGTCGATTCCCGAGAACGAGCCGGGCAGCTCGATCATGCCGGGCAAGGTGAACCCTACGCAGTCCGAAGCAGTGACGATGCTCTGTTGTCAGGTGTTCGGCAACGACGTGGCCGTGAACATGGGCGGCGCGAGCGGCAACTTCGAGCTGAACGTGTTCCGCCCGATGATCGCGCACAACGTGCTGCAGTCCATCCGCATGCTCGCCGACGGCGCGCTCAGTTTCAACGACCACTGCGCCGTGGGGATCGAGCCGAACCGCTCGCGCATCGACACGCTGCTCAACGAGTCGCTCATGCTCGTGACGGCGCTCAATCCGCACATCGGCTACGACAAGGCCGCGCAGATCGCGAAGAAGGCGCACAAGGAAGGCACCACGCTCAAGGCCGCCGCGCTCGCACTCGGCCACGTGACCGAGCAGCAGTTCGACGAGTGGGTGAAGCCCGGCGAGATGGTGGGCGAGGCGAAGAAATAAGCCCTGTTTGAAGGGCTGAAATGCATAACGGGCGGCGAGGTTCACACCTTCGCCGCCCGTTTTTTTCATGCGGCCGCAACGGCGCGCATGCGGATCAAACCTGCCCTTTCGCCACCTCCTCGGGCTTGAGTTCGACGATCGCGTCGAGCGCTTCCTTCACGTCGAGCGCGTATTTCGCGAGGCGCTTTTGCTCGTCCGTTTCTGGCACGTACGTCGGCACGGGAATCGGGTTGCCGTTTTCGTCGACGGCCACGAACACGATCAGGCAGTCGGTGGTGAGGCGCAGCTGGCCACTCTTCGGGTCGCCCGCATGCACGGTGATGTGGATGTGCATGGACGTGCGGCCCGTGGCGACCACGCGCGCGCGCAGCTCGACCATGTTGCCGACGAGAATTGGCCGGCGAAAGCGGATGTTGCCCACGCTCACCGTCACGCAATAGCGGCCGGACCAGACCGCGGCACACGCATATGCCGTCTCGTCGATCCATTTCATCAGCGCACCGCCGTGCACTTTGCCGCCGAAGTTCACCGAAGTCGGCTCGGCGAGGAACCGGAACGTCGTTTCCGAACGGTCCAGCGGCTGGGTAGGCGTCTTCATCTCGGCTTGGCTCATGGCGATTACCGCATACGGCGGCCCGTATCGTAGTGTGGGGAATAGAGGCGTCGATTATACGAGTGCAATAAGACAGACAGTCGCAGCCGCTTGCGAAACCCCATTCGCGATTGATTCAGCTCGCCGCGAATCGCGCCCGGTAATCGAGCGGCAGCACGCCATAGCATCGCTCGAACGCGCGCCGCAGATTCTGCTCAGTGCCGAAACCGCAATCGGCCGCAATCCGCTTGAGCGGCCGGCGCGACTGCGCGAGCGCGTGCGCAGCGGCCTCCACGCGCATCGCCGCAACCGTGCGCGCAGGCGTGCGCCCCACGGCGTCGACATAGCGGCGCGCGAAGGTACGCGGGCTCATGCGCGCTTCCTCGGCGAGGCGCTCGACGCTGAGCGCGCCGTACAGGTTGGCGGCCATCCAGCCGTGCAGCGCGTCGAACTCCCCGCCCGCGGTGGCTTGCGCCGCAAGCGCCTCGCTGAACTGCGACTGGCCGCCGGGCCGCTTCATGAACACGACAAGGCGGCGCGCCGCCTGCATCGCGACCGCGTGGCCGCAGTCCTCCTCGATCAGCGCGAGCGCGAGATCGATGCCCGCCGTCACGCCCGCCGACGTCCAGACCACACGGCCGTCGCGCTCGTCGCGGATGAAGATCGGCTCAGGATCGACTTCCACGCGGGGAAAACGCCGCGCGAGCTGGGACGCGTTACGCCAGTGCGTGGCGGCGCGGCGGCCGTCGAGCAGGCCCGCCGTGGCGAGATAGAACGCGCCCGTGCAGACCGACGCGACACGGCGTGCATGCGGCGCGGCCGCCGCGATCCAGGCGACGAGTTCGGGTTGCAGCACGGTGGTGTCGTCGACGGGGACGCCGGGCACGATCAGCGTGTCGATCGTGGCGGGGTCGAGCGTGTCGAGCCGCTCGGTGACGATGGGCATGCCCGCGAAGGTCGGCAGCACGCCGCCAGCGACCGAGGCGAGCGTCGTGCGGTAGGCGCAAGGCTGCGCGCCGTTTGCACTGCCGCTCGCGCCGCCGGCCGTGCGCATCGCCAGCTCGGCGCGCCAGAATGCTTCGATGGGTCCGCAGGCGTCGAGCAGCACAAGCTCGGGCGCGACGGCAAATACGACGTGGCGTGCAGCGGCAGGGAAAGTCGGTTCAGACGGCATGACGGCGAACTCGATGCTGACGAAGTGCCCTCATCATCGCACGCGCGCGATTGGCAGTCAGGTCAAAGTAACGTCAAATCCTGCCAGTCGACGGTGACGACAGGATCACGCGTGGCCGCTCACTTATGGAACGTGACGCCTTCGTCGATCGTGCCGTACATCGTGATGCCGCTCGTGCTGTTCGACGGCGGCGTGGAACCGCCTGCACAGGCGGCGCACAAGGCGGCGAGCGCGGCGGCGGCGAAAAGAGCCAGGAAGCGTTTCATAAAGGGCAAGCCGATAGCGTGAATAGACGATTCTAGCGCGGCGCTCCCGCGCGCCGCAGTACGTACCACCGCGCGCGACTCGGCACTCATCGAGCGGCTGCAATCGACACTTCATCGCAGAGTGAAACGTCGAATGCGCCATTTCGCTAAAGTGACGGTGTGGGTGAAATCCGCCGCCATCGCCAACCATGAAGGAGCCGCCATGACCCTGCCCGCCACCGACGAATCGAGCCACTTTCCGGGTCTCGCACGCGTTGCCGCGCTGCTCGCCGATCCCGGCCGCGCCGCCATGCTATGGGCGCTCATGGACGGCAGCGCGCGGCCCGCGGGCGAACTCACGATGATCGCGGGCCTCTCGCCTTCGGCGGCGAGCGGCCACCTCGCGCGCCTGACCGATGGCGGCCTGCTCGCGCTCGACGTGCGCGGCCGCCACCGGTACTACCGGATCGCCACCCCCGAGATCGCAGCAGCGATCGAGGCGCTCATGAACGTCGCGCATGTGTCCAATGCCGTCGCGTCGCAGCGCCCGACACCCCGCCCCGCGCGGACGGTGCCGCTGGAGATGCGCCATGCGCGCACCTGCTACGACCACATGGCCGGCGAAGTCGCCGTGCAAGTGTTCGAGCGCCTCGTGGACGGCGGCCTGCTGGTGCGCGACGGCGACATGCTCGAAGCCACGCCGGAGGGCGCGGCGCGTCTCGCGGCGTGGGGCGTGGACGTTGCCGCGCTGCGCGCACGGCGGCGGCGCTTTGCCTGTACCTGCCTCGACTGGAGTGAGCGCAGGCCGCACCTGGGCGGCGCACTCGGCGCGGCGCTGCTCGATTCGTGGACGCACAGCGGCTGGATCGAGCGCACGAGCCGCCCGCGCGTGCTGCGCATCACACCTAAAGGACAACACGAATTCGATGCGCTCGTCGGCGCATAACACAGCGCGCGAGCGAGGCCGTATTAACTGACAAATACCCAACGAAATCGCGGATTTCGCGCGCAAAAGGTCGTGTTTCTCCCGCGGCCACACGTTCTGTTACATCTGCTGCATAAGCCTTAACAAATCCGCGAGCATGGAAACAAGCCTGCCGGATACAGTGCCCTGCATGGGATGGCAATCGGCGCAACAGCACCAAAGCGCCCGATCCCATGGACAGGAGAACAAAGATGAGAACGCGCACACCTACGATCACCCAGTTTCGCCGCACGTCCCGCCGCACGCTGTTCGCACTCGCCGCGCTCGCGGCGCTGAACCTCGCCGGCACGAGCGCGGTTTTCGCGCAGGTGGCGCCCCCCGATGCGGCGGCCAGCCCCACTGCTACGGGCGGCGATCCGCCCAGCCGCGTGGCGCGCCTCGACTACATGGCCGGCGCCGTGACCACCGAGCCGGCCGGCGCGAGCGACTGGTCGTACGCGCAGCTCAACCGCCCGCTCACGACCGGCGACCAGCTCTGGAACGACGCCAACGGGCGCTCCGAGCTGCACATCGGCTCGACGGCGGTGCGCCTCGGCGCGCAGACGAGCCTCGACGTCCTCAACCTCGACGATCAAACGGCGCAGCTCAAAGTGCCGCAAGGCACGCTCTCGACTCGTGTGCGCGAAGTCCCGCCCGGCACCTCGTATGAGATCGACACGCCGAACCTCGCGCTCGGCGTGACGAGCCCCGGCGACTACCGCGTGGATGTGGCGCCCGATGGCAGCAGCACGACCGTGACCGTGCGCAACGGCAGCGTGACCGTGTACGGCGAAAACGGTCAGATGCCGATGACGGCCGGTCAGCAGATCCGCTTTGCCGGCACCGACCTGCAGCAGGTGGCGAGCGACCAGGCGCCGCCGCCGGACACCTTCGACCAGTGGGCTCTCGCACGCGACGCCGCCGAAGACCGCTCGGTCTCGGCGCGCTATGTCTCGCGTGACGTCCCGGGCTACCAGGACCTCGACAACAACGGCACGTGGCGCAGCGATCCGCAGTACGGTGAAGTCTGGACGCCGAACTCGGTGCCCGCCGGCTGGGCGCCGTATCACGACGGCCATTGGGTGTGGCAGGCGCCGTGGGGCTGGACGTGGGTCGACGACGCGCCCTGGGGCTTCGCGCCGTACCACTACGGCCGCTGGGCGTACGTCGACGATTCGTGGGCCTGGGTGCCCGGCCCGGTCGTCGAGAGCGCACCGCCCGTCTATGCGCCGGCGCTGGTGGCGTTCGTAGGCGGCGGTGACGGCGGCACGGACTGGGGCGTCAACCTCGCCGTGGGCGGCGTCGCGGCCGCGGGCGTCGCGTGGTTCGCGCTCGGACCCGGCGAGCCGTGGCATCCGCACTGGGGCGGCTGGAGTCCGAACTACTACCAGCGCGTGAACCAGACCGTCGTCGTCAACAACTACCGGCGCGACGTCAACATCACGAATATCAACGTTCACAACACCTACGTGAACTATCGCGCGCCGGGCGCAGTGACCGCCGTGCCGGCCACGGCGTTCGTCCACGGTCAGCCGGTCTCGCGCTTCGCGCAGCATGTCGATCCGCAGCAATGGCGTAATGCGCGGATCAACCCGGGTACGCCCGGCATCGCGCCAGTGCAGGGCAGTTTCGGACCCAACATGCGCCGCGCCAACTACCGGCCGCCCGCAGCGCTCAACCAGCGCCAGGTCGTAGCCACGCGCGCGCCGGTCGCACCGCCTGCGTTCCACGACAACCTCGCGCAGCGCTTCGCCCACACCGGCGGCGCGGTGCCGGGCGCGGGTGCGCCCGTGGTGCGCGTCTCGGCGCCGGCGCATGCGCCCTCCTCGCCGTTCGCGCCGGCTTCGCATGGCGCGTGGCCCGCGCAGAACGTGCGCGTCGTGCCGCCGCATTCGCCGGTGCTCGGCGCGGCCGGCAGGCCGGCTGCCCCGCAGGCGCAGGCTGGCCGTCAAGGCATGCCTGGCGGCGCACCTCAAGCGGGCGCCGCGGCCGCCAACGCCATGCCGCGTGGCGCCGAGCATGGCCAGCCGGGCATGGCACCCGCCGCGCAAGAACACGGTGTGCCGCGCCCGCCGCAGTTCGCCGGCCGTCCGGAAGGCGGCGCGCCCGCAGCGGGCCAGCCGGGTCCGGGCGCCATGAACGCGGCGAATGCAGCGCCGCGCGGCGAAGCGCATCAGCCAGCATGGACGCAGCCGCACGCGCCGATGGCCACGCGTGGCCAACCGGGCGGCAACGAGGCAGGCAGACCGCCCGTCGTCGCGATGCAACAGCAGCGTGACGCGGCACGTGGCCAGCCGCAGGCGCAACCGCAGCAACGCATGCCCGAGCCCGCCGCGGCGCAACGCGCGCCGCAAGCCGAGGCGCGCCCCGAGGTCCATCCGCAGGCGCAAGCTCAGCCGCAGCCGCAACAGCGTGCTGAGGTTCGTTCGCAGCCCCAGCCCCAGCCGCGTCAGGAGTTCCATCCGCAGCCCCAGCCGCAGCAGCACGCGGAGGCGCGTCCGCAACCGCAGCCCCAGCCGCGCCAGGAGTTCCATCCGCAACCTCAGCCGCAGCCGCGCGCCGAAGCCCGTCCGCAGCCGCAGCCCCAACCGCGCCAGGAGTTCCATCCGCAGCCTCAGCCGCAGCAGCACGCTGAAGCCCGCCCGCAGCCGCAGCCTCAACCGCGTCCGCAACCGCAACCCGCGCCTCACCCGCAAGAGCGCGCAAGCGGCAACAATCACGACGATCGCCACCACGGCTGATCGCCGCGCCAGCAACGAAAAAGCCCGCGAACGTCGCCGTTCGCGGGCTTTTTTCATGGCGCTGTCATCGCGCCACTACCGTCAATGCAAGCGCCTCACACCGCCATCGGCGCAGTGAGCGGTTCATGATGGCGGTAGTCCACGAGCGAGAAGTCCGACGGCTCGACCTTTTCGAGCCACTCCGGCTCATAGACGCCCGTCTTCGCGTACTCGGGCACGCGCTCGGAAATGGCCAGACGTGGGCTTGCATACGGCTCCCGGCGCAACTGCTCGTTGAGCATATCGAGTTGATTCTCGTAAATGTGCGCGTCGCCGATGAAGTACGTGAACCAGCGCGGCGTATAACCCGTCAGCCGGCCCACGAGGTGCAGCAGCACCGCGCCTTCGGTCAGGTTGAACGGCGTGCCGAGGCCCACGTCGTTGCTGCGGATATACAGGCACAACGAGATTTCGCGCTTCGTCGGGTTCGGCACGAACTGATACAGCAAGTGGCAAGCCGGCAGCGCGATCTCTTCGAGCACCGCCGGATTCCAGCCATGAAACAAAATTCGACGGTCGGTCGGGTTGTTCATGATCGTGTCGAGGCACTGACGCAGCTGGTCGACCGCCTTGTAGAGCAGCACCTTGGCTCGCCCATCCTCGGTAAATTCTGCGACGCGCGCGTAGCCGCGCGATTGCGCGTCGGCGAGCTGCGCGGCGGCTTGGGCGTCGAGCACCTTGTAGGCTGGCCAGCGCCGCCATTGCACGCCGTACACGTCGCCCAGATCGTCCGTGCCTTCGCGGTACGGATTGGCTAGCCACTGGGCGTTCTCGTTCGCGTTGGCGTCCCAGACCTTGCAGCCCAGCGCGCGGAAATCGGCAGCGCTGCGCGAGGCGCGCAAAAATCCGATCAGCTCGCCCACCGCCGACTTGAACGCCAGTTTCTTCGTCGTCACCGCCGGGAAGCCGTCCTGCAGGTCGAAGCGCAGCATGGCGCCCGGCTGGCTGATCGTGCGGATACCGGTGCGGTTTTCCTGCCAGGTGCCGGTGTCGAGAATCGAGCGGACGAGCTCGAGATACTGTTTCATGCGCGGTTCCCTCGTCGGGCACATAGCGCCCGGGTCGGATTCAGGATGGAAAAGGAGGATTTTACCCGGCGCGCGCGTCCCGGGTCGGCCGCGCCGAAAGCGCGAGTCCGTCACGAAACGGGGACAAGGGCGAAACGCCCGCAGGACGGGCTACGAAGAGCCCTGGGAAAAGCTCGCGGCGCAACGAGTCGCAGCGAGATGAAACACCATGACAATGACCCGCCACAAGCGACGGCGCGCGCTCAACGCACGGCGCACGAAAGCGCCGGCCGCTTCAAGCAACCTGAATCAGACTCGAACAACCTCACCGCGCCTCAACCGCCCGACGCCAGCCCGCCCGGATGCGGCGCGAGTGGCTCGCTTTCCATGTGGCGCATGCCATGCGCACACAAGAGCCGGTACAGCGTCACGCGCGAGATGCCAAGCTCCTGGGCGGCGTCGCCAAGACGGCCGCGGTGGCGCAGCAGCGCAAGTTCGATGGCCTGACGCTCGGCGGCTTCGCGCGCCTGGGCGAGCGAGACCGGCACCACTTCGACGTAGTCGCCGAGTTCGAGATCGCGCGCCGTGATCGCGCGGCCCTCCGACATCACGATGGCGCGCCGCACGCGGTTGATCAGCTCGCGCACGTTGCCGGGCCAGCTGTAGTTGTGCAGCGCCGCGATGGCGTCGGGCGAAAAGCCGCGCAGGCGCCGGCTACCGTCCTTCTTGAAGCGCTCGAGCATGTGCCGCGCGAGCAGTTCGATGTCTTTGCCGCGCGCGCGCAGCGGCGGCTCGTCGATCTGCAGCACGCACAGGCGGTGATACAAGTCCTGGCGGAAGCGCCCTTCCACCATCGCCGCGCGCATGTCGACGTGGGTGGCCGAGATGATGCGCACGTCCACCGGAATCGACTGATGGCCGCCCAGCCGCTCGATCTTGCCTTCCTGCAGGAAGCGCAGCAGGCTCGCCTGGCTTTCCATGGGCAGGTCGCCGATTTCGTCGAGAAAGAGCGTGCCGCCGTTGGCCGATTCGACGCGCCCGACCTTGCGCTGGCTCGCGCCCGTGAACGCGCCGCGCTCGTAGCCGAACAGCTCGGACTGCAGCAGGTGCGGGGGAATGGCGCCGCAGTTGATCGGCACGAACGGCGCGCTACGGCGCGACGAGCGCTCGTGGATCGCCACCGCCGTGAGTTCCTTGCCCGTACCGGATTCGCCCGAAATGAACACCGGCGCGTCGGTCAGCGCGACCTTGCGGATCGAGCGGAACAGCGCCAGCATCGCCTCGCACGAGCCGACCATTTCGCCTTCGCTGCCGCCCGTGGTGTCGTTCGAGGCGACTTCGCCGAGCGATACCATGCCATACGCGTGGCCGACGGAATCGACGATGCGATCGCCGTTCCAGGGGACCGTTACGTAATCGAAACAGTAATCGCGCACCAGACGGCGCAGCGTTGCGTCCTGCAGTTGCCCGGTCGTGGTCGCCGCCACCCAGCCGACGTTGGGCAGCGTGAGGCACGGCTCGAATGAGCCGATTTCATGCAGATGAAATTCGCTTGATAGATCGAGCAAGCCCCCCGCGGGCATACCTGCGCGAAGCGCCCGCCGCGCGTCCCGTGCGTTGCCGACGATCTCCACCTGCCAGCCACGCTCGTGGAACCGCTCGTTCAACGCTTCGACCGGTTTTCGCGTCACGTACACCAATTGCCGCGTTGCAGGTTCCATTATTCAGATCCTCTTGCCAACACCATCGTTTGGGAATGACGGCACGCACCTGAATGTACAGACACGCAGCAAAAAGCGACTTTCGCGTACCTGCAAAAAAACAGTGAACGCGCATGCTTTTGCTGACAGTGAATCCCCGAGTTGTGGCGTGTGTGTCAACTTGCCCAGTTGCGGGCTTTTTCTTTTAGGCATTACGGCTTTTTCTGAAGCTTACTATAGCCTCATGGCACTTGGATAGAATTTATGCAATTGGAATGCATAAGGGACTGATGGAAATGTTTCCACCTGTTTCCCGGCATTTTGTCAGTGCAGAAATAATTACGGATGTTTCCATTCTCTGAATAGTTAAGCGTCTGGCGCGCAAACGTTCTCCTTTGAAACCATATGGCATTCCAAATGGGTTTAAACGGCCTCACGTTTCAGCGCTGAAACATTTTGGCGAATATCCGCCATTCAAAGTTTGCAGAGAATAGTGCGGTTCGAAGCGTATCAATGGATTGCGGGCGATGGCACACGTTTCGCTAAATGTCTCGCACCAGGAGATACGCCATGCGACTCAACATCCAGCAGGTCCTGCGCAGTGTCATCGGCTACGGCAGCGCATGCGCCGCCATGCTCGTACCGGCCGCCCTCCTCGTCCTCTCGCCCGCCGCTCGCGCACAGGCGCCGGACGATGCGTCAGCCGCGCCAAACACGGTTGTCAGCGTCGCGAACGCCGCCCCGGATGTCGTTCCTGCAACACCTGCGGCACTCGTCCCCGCCACGCTCGCCGTAAGCGCGCCGGCCGACGATACAAACGCCGCCGCCACGGACTCGACCAGCGCCACGGCCACCAGCGCGCAGGCGCCGGCCGACCCTGTCGCCTCTGGCAACGATGGCGCCTTCGCGGGCATCGGCTCACTCGACGATCAGACGCTCTCGCGCCAGCGCGGCGGCGCCGTCGGCATGGTGATGGTTGCGGCCACGCCACAACTGATGCGTGGAAACAACAACGTGACGCTCTGGGACGAAATCGCGCCGCCTGCACCGCTGCCGATCCCCGTCGACGCCACGCAGAACGCGCAGGGCAACCTCGCAAGCTACACGAGAAAGTGACGATGAGATAGCACCCGTGCCGCCTGCGGCGCGGTGTCCGGTTCGCGGTGAATAACGCGAAGCCAGGACAAATGGACCGGACAAGGCGCCCATGCGCCGACTCCGGCCAGGAGGAGACCAGAATGACAGCACGCAACTCGACGCGCGGCGCAAGCCGCCGCTCGATCCAGGCCGCCGCCGCCCTGTGCGGCGCCCTGGCCGCGAGCGTCACAGCGGGCGTGTACGCCCAGCAGGTGACGAATCCCGGCGACATCATCGTCGAACGCGACATCACGCCGCGCAGCGCCTTCGACAACGTGCCAAAGAGCCAGGACCCCGTGCTCGTGCGCGCCACGACCTTCCCCAAGAACAGCTTCGACCCGGCGATCGCGACGCTCGTCACCGACACGGACCTCACCAACGCGCACGGCTCGAGTGGCGTGAACGCGAACGGCGCCTTGAGCGCGCAAACCGCCGGCGTGCAGGCGCTCACGCGCATTCTCACGGGCAGCGCGACCGGCGCGAACGTGGCGGCCGGCCCCGGCGCGAGCGCCGGCGTAGGCGGCGGCCTCGGCGGCACGATTTCCTCGACGATCACAGGCGCGCTCGCCCCACTCTCGGGCGCCATGGGAGGCATGAAATGAGCCGTTCGATCCAGACGCCATGCACGTGGCGCACGCTGCGCACGGCGCTTCCGGGCGTGCTCGTCTGCGCCGCCGCGCTCGCCTTTGCCAGCGGCGCGCAGGCCCAGGTCAGCGTCGGCGCGACGGCAAGCATCGCCCCGGGCGCCGCCACCTCGACGACGGGCGCGCTCACCGTGAACGAAACAGCGGGGGTCGACAACGCCCAGGCCAACCAGCTGACGATCACGACCGGCAACGTGTCGATCAACGTGAACGGCGACGACCAGCTCGCCACCGTCACGGCGCGGCTCAAGGGCGCGACCGCGACGATAGGTACAGGAGCTTTTGCAAACGCGAACGGCGCAATGATGGTGAATCAGTCGGCGGGCGTGGGCAATGTCCAGCGCAACACTGCACTCATCAGCAGTGGTGCGATTGGTGTGGTGGCGGTCTCGGACGGGGAATTGTCCGCGGCGGCTGCCCAAAACGGCAGTCGGGGGCAAATGGCCCAGGCAGGGGGTATTCGTGAGGTACGCATCGACAATGCGGCATTCAGGAATGCGACGGGCCTCGTGCAGGTGAACCAGACAGCCGGCGCCGGTAACGCTACGGCAAACAGTTTTGTGCTCCGTCCCCCGGCGGGCACTCTTTTTTAACTGACCACTCAGTATCGGAGCGAAATCATGAAGCGCACCCTCATAGCAGCGGCAGTTCTCGCGTCGGCGGTAGGTTCCGCTCACGCGGCTAATTCGGCGTATCTGTTCAACGCCACAGGCGTAACCCAGTACGTCGGCATCGAAGGCTTTGTCGCGCTGTTCGGCTGCGTCTCGGTTTCGAGCACCGCTGGCGCCGTCATCAACAACAACCAGACTACCGGCGGCGGCACGCTCATTCCGCAAGCGCAAAGCTATAACAGCGGCAAGGTGACGACGACGTTCAACAACACGAATTTCAGCGTGATGGGCACGGGCAGCAACACGTTCACGAAGTCGTCGAGTTCGAGCGAGTCGAGCATGTCGTCATCGTCGAGCAGCCAGTCGAGGACGCATGATGTCAATGCATCGACCACGAAGAGCTCGTCGAGCAGCTCGACCTTCAGCAAGTCGCTCGACGCAAGCGCGAGCGCCGACTATCACGTCAAGACCGATAACGGCAGCACGCACGACCACACGACATCGAGCACCTTTAGCGATACGGGCAGCGCGGCTCTCGGTACGAGCTACAGCAGCGTAGGCAACAACACGTCCACGAAGTCGCAGAGCGGCAATGGCAGCCTGACAGCCAACGCGTCGTGGTCGCACAGCGGCAACCCGCACAATGGCTCGGCAAGCTTGAACCTCAGCGGCTCGGAAAGCACGTCGCACACGAAGACGAATTCGCATAACAACAGCGACACGACGAACGTCGGCGCAGCGTGGGATGTGAACAACGCCAAAAACACGAGCAACAGCTCGACCACCGCCAACACGGCTTACGCCGACGGCACGGCGAGCGCATCACTCTCGGCCAGCGTGAGCGGCTCGAGCAGCAAGACGAAGGACTCGAGCAACACGTATGCCCATACGTACAGCGAATCGAGCACCAGCGCGAATTCGCATGAACATCAGTCGTCGCACCAATCGAGCTCGACCAAGAGCTGGGGCTATAGCGTGAGCGACACGCTCAACACCGTCGACGAGCACACGACCGGCTACGTCACGCAGCACATCAACACGCAACAAGCCGGCACGCTCGACGCCAACACAGGCAGCAACGCGGCAACCGGCGTGACGGGCAACCTTGGCGTGAACATCGCGGAAGGCATCAACAACGCGCAAAGCAACGATGTCGCGCTCGCTTCCGTCGACATGGGCAACGTCTTCGGCAACGCGCAGATCTTCAACACGCAAAGCTCCAGTGGCCGCGCGAACGTGAAGAACTTCAATCTGAACGCGTCGGTCGGTGACGGCTCGCTTGCGAACGTCTCGGGCAACGTCGGCGTGAACGTCGCATCCGGTATCGGCAACGCGCAGAACAACAGCCTCGCCGGCTCGGTGACGACGGCAAACCCGGGTTCGGCCTCGACGGTTGCAATGGTCGCGACGGATAACAACGTGCAGAACGCCAACATGTCGGCAACCGGCCAGTTCCAGGGCACGGCTAGCCTCGGCGCCAATACGCTCACCGGCGCGCAAGGCAACATCGGCGTGAACATCGCCGGCGGCATCGGCAACCTGCAGCACAACGGCATGGCAATCGCCGCGATGAACAACGGCCACTAAGCACGGCTGGCAGTACCGCAGGAACTGGGCTCGTCCCAGGCAGTAACGCAGCAAGCAACGCGCGCCGGCTGTCCCACCGCAGCCGGCGCGCAAACCAGAAGGCAGGAGACCACCATGTCCGGGCCCCTCTCGACCCCGGCGTCAAGGATGTTTGTGCTCGCGCTGACGCTTACCGCCAGCGCGGCGCTTGTGCCTGTGCATGCACAGCAGTCGACGCTCGACGCGACCCACCTCATCGGCGTGCCGGTGAAGCTTCCGGTCCACTCGATGCGGGACCTGCGCTATCGCAGCATCGTCAGCCAGCAGTATGACTACAGCTGCGGCGCTGCCGCACTCGCCACGCTGCTCAAGTACGGCTACGGCATCGACATCCCCGAACCTGAGTTGATCCGCCAGATGATGGTGTTCTCCACACCCGAGGTGGTCGTCAAGAACGGCTTCTCCATGCTCGACATGAAGAAGTTCGTGGAGACGATCGGCTTGCGCGGCCGCGGCTTTCGCGTCAACACCGACGCGCTCTACCACCTGCAGATTCCCGTGCTGGTGCTCATGAACATCGATGGCTACGAGCACTTCGTGATCGTCAAGCATGCCGAGAACAGCCGCATCTTCATTGCGGACCCCGCGCTCGGCAACCGTATCGTCGCCGAAGACGACTTTGCCAGGACATGGAACGGCCTCGTCTTCGCGGTGCTCGGAAAACCGTTCCTGGAGGATTCTCCGCTGTTGCAGAACAACGAGTCGCTCGCGCTCAAGCTGCGTGAAAACGCACTGCTCAATGGCACGGCCGCGACTCCCTTCTTCGAATACGGCCTCGATAAGGCCGTCATGTTCTGAAGTCCGAAGAATCATGAAACGCAACCTCTCACAGTGTGGCATCGCGGCAGCTGTCTCCGCGCTCGCCTGCGCTTTCTCGAGCGGTGCGCTAGCGGCCGATGGCATCGGCTTGCCGCAGCCGGTGCCGGCGTTTCTCTCGAACGCCGACGCGCAGGCGCCAGGCATCCGCTGCGAGGCCGTCGGCGACGACGTGCTCGCGCATCAGACCGGCAAATATGCCGGCAGCAACATGATTTCCGGGTTCGTTCTGAACCTGCTTTCTCAATGGCAATTGCCAAACGGCGCGGCCGCAGTCGCGCAAGGCGCGCTCGCGGTCGCCCAGAACGCGGCCAACCAGGTGAGCGCGCAGGTCAAGACATATGCAGCCGTGATCGACCCGGCGCAGGGCGGAACCACGAGCGCGAACAGCGGCGCCAACCCGAACGCGACGGCCACCGGCGGCCAGAACGTTTCGGTCAACGGCGTCTCGCAGATCACCCAGGTGGCCGGCAATGGTAATACGGGCGCCAATGCCGCAACCATCTCCTACGACAACAACGCGCCGCAGGTCGCCAACCTGCCAGGCGCCAACCAGTCGAGCGCGTCCGCCTCTAACGCGAGCGGCAGCATCAAATCGGGCATCTCGTTCGGCAGTAACGGCGTCAATGTCACGCTGCAAACGCCGGCGGGCATCGCCACGCAAAACGTCTTGCCGGGCAACGCGCAACAGGCCGGCGCGATCGCCCAGCTACTCCAGGTCGCAGGCAATAACCAGCAGGTCGCCAACCAGTTGCAACTGAGTCTGCAGACGCAGCAGATGACGTCGCAAATGATCCGGCAGTCCGGCGTATTACAGGCACTGCGAAATCTCCACTAACCGAGGGCTCATCACGAGGCGCACCAACAAGGAGACCACCACGCGGGCAAGAGTCCGCGCGAGCAGCAGCACTTTGAATGAGGAGCATCGACGTGCGCGGGCGCGGAACCAGGGGGTTCCGGTTCGCGCCCGCATTCGATCCCGGGGGAAGAAGAATGAAGATGATGTCAAGGACGGCCACGCCGCACGCGACGCTGGCCGCCATACCAGCAGCGGTTTTGCTGTTCGCGCTCTCGCAGTCCGCCCACGCGCAGGCGCTTCAAAGCCAGTCGATCGAAGAGCGGCTGAACACCCTCATGCGGGTGGTAGACGAGCAGCAGCGGCAAATCCAGTCACTGGAGCGCCAGGTGACGAACCTCGAAATGGCGCAACGCGGCCGAGGCATGCCGGGCGCAGGCGCGCCCGACGCCGCGTCGGACGCAACGGTTGCGGAGCAGCCCGGCGCCGACGGCCTGCCGGTGCCCCTGCCGCCGCTCGCCCAGGCGCTGCCGGGTGCCACTGCGCCCGGTGCGCTCACCGGCACGGCAACCGGCGTGCCGGTGAACCCGCCTTCGCCCGACGCCGGAGCGACCAGCGGCGCGACCGGCACCGCGGCCGCGAGCGGCCCGCAGCAGGGCGCGCCGGTTGGCGTGAACCCCAACGGCAGCCCGACCGTGGGCGAAACCCAGAAGAACGCCGAGCCCTCGCGCACGCAAGCCGAAGAAGCGGTCGTGCAGCGCGAGCACGCGCCGCTCTTCGACCACAAGCTGACATTGGACTGGGGTATCAGCGACAGCTACTACGATCGCCGCCAGCTGCAGCTTTCGGGCTTCCTCGCGCTCGACGCGATCTTTCTCGGCAACATCAATCTGGGGCAGACCAAGTCGCACCAGATCACGGCCGACCTGGACACGCGCTACGGCCTCACCGACCGCATGAGCGTGGACGTGGACGTGCCGTACGTGTACCGCCACAGCACCTTCATCGTGGGCGGCGCGGGCGGCTCGGCGAGCACGCTCACGGACGCATCGGTCAATTCGAACGCCATTGGCGACGTGAACTTCGGGATCTACTACCAGTTCCTGAAAGAGACCAACAGCATTCCCGACGTAGTCGGCAGCCTGCGCGTGAAGACGGCGACCGGCACCTCGCCGTTCGGCATCAAGGTGCAGCAGATCACGCCCGACAACACCAACCTCGTCGCGCCGAGCAAGCTGCCCACGGGCACGGGCTTCTGGAACGTGACGGCCGGTCTCTCGGTGCTGAAGACCTACGACCCGGTGGTGCTGTTCGGCAGCCTCTCGTACACGTACAACATCTCGCGCTCGTTTGCCGACATCTCCTCGGTGATCGGGCAGACCGAGCCCGCCGAAGTGAAGCTCGGCGACATCATCCAGTTCGGCGGCGGCGTTGCGCTCGCCTTCTCGGACAAGGATTCGGCAAGCATTTCGTACACCATGGCCATCGAACCGCAGTCGAAGACGAAGTCGCCCGGCGGCAGCTGGACCGGCGTGCCGGGCAGCGAGACCACCGCCTCGGTGCTCAACTTCGGCCTGAATCACGTGGTCAACAAGCACTTGACGATCAACGGCGCGGTCTCCGTCGGGCTCACGCCCGATGCACCGAACTTCGTCGTCGGCGTGCGTTTCCCTTATACCTTCTGATGTCATGAGGCCGATCGTGCGCGAATCCTCACATCTGGGCGCCACCGTGACACCGCTCGCAGGAGCCGGTCAGCGTCTCGCCGTGACCGGACCGCCCCCTGCAGGCGCTGCACCCGACGCCGGCCACCCGGGCGATGCGAAGTCCGAGACAGGTCTCGATCGCACCTTGCTGTACGTCGCGCGCGCGCCCGACCCGCTGCTCAGCGCCTACCTGAAGAGCCGCGGCTGGGAAATCGCGACCGCGCGCACCGCGCACGAGGCATCGCGCCTCGTGAAGCCGGAGGCGGCCTATGCCGGCATCGTCGATGTCACCGGCTTCGCGCCGCGCGAGTTCGCGGGCCTCGAGACGATCCTGCGGCTGCAGCAGGTCGGATGGATCGCGCTCACCGACGACTCGCGCTTGACCGACGCCGAAGTGCGGCGCCTGATCCGCCACTACTGCTTCGACTACGTGCACGTGCCGGTCTCGCACGCGACGCTCGACTACCTCGTGGGCCACGCGTTCGGCATGGTGTCGCTGTGCGATCTCGACGCGCCGGGCGCCGCCGCCGCGAGCCAGGACGACGACGAGATGGTCGGGACCTGCGAGGCGATGCAGCAGCTCTTTCGCACGATCCGCAAGGTCGCCAATACCGACGCCACCGTGTTCATCTCGGGCGAATCGGGCACGGGCAAGGAACTCACCGCGCTCGCGATCCACGAGCGCTCCGCGCGGCGCAAGGCGACGTTCGTGCCGATCAACTGCGGCGCGATCCCGCATCATCTTCTGCAATCCGAACTGTTCGGCTATGAGCGCGGCGCCTTCACGGGCGCGAACCAGCGCAAGATCGGCCGCGTCGAATCGGCCAACGGCGGCACGCTCTTTCTCGATGAAATCGGCGACTTGCCGCTGGAAAGCCAGGCGAGCCTGCTGCGCTTCCTGCAGGAAGGCAAGATCGAGCGGCTGGGCGGCCACGAGCAGATTCCCGTGGACCTGCGCATCATCTCGGCCACGCACGTCGATCTCGAAACGGCGATGCGCGACGGCCGCTTTCGCGCCGACCTCTTTCACCGGCTGTGCGTGCTGCGCGTGGACGAGCCGCCGCTGCGCGCACGCGGCAAGGACATCGAAATTCTCGCCCACCACGTGCTGCACAAGTTCAAGCAGGACAGCGCGCGCCGCATACGCGGCTTCACGCCCGACGCCATCGAGGCGATGTACAACTACAACTGGCCGGGCAACGTGCGCGAGCTGATCAACCGCGTGCGCCGCGCGATCGTCATGGCTGAAAGCAAGCTGATTTCGGCGGAGGATCTCGATCTCGCGCACTTCACCGCGCAGCAGACGGTCACGCTCGCGCAGGCGCGCGAAGCCGCGGAGCGGCGCGCGATCGAGGCGGCGCTGCTGCGGCACCGGCACCGGCTCACGGAAGCCGCTGCCGACCTCGGCATCTCGCGCGTGACGCTCTACCGGCTAATGGGCACGCACGGCCTGCGCGACGAAAAAACGCTCTTCGACGGCGAAGCGGAGAACCAGGCGGAATTGCCGCCCGACGTGCAGGAGTGAAACGGACGCCGGGGCACGACAGGGCAAGACAGGGCACGAGTGAGCGCGCCGGGCCGCCCGGCGCGCTCAGGTAGAATCGCTGCGAACAGCTTACAACCTCGCACCTCTACCCTTTCGATGACGACGCTCACCCTCATCGTCGCCCGTGCCCGCAACGGCGTGATCGGCCGCGACAACGCGCTGCCCTGGCGGCTCCCCGAAGACCTCGCGTTCTTCAAGCGCACCACCATGGGCGCGCCCATCATCATGGGCCGCAAAACGCACGAATCGATCGGCCGCGCCTTGCCGGGCCGCCGCAACATCGTCGTGACGCGCGACGCGGGCAAGCGCTTTCCCGGCTGCGACACCGCCACGAGCCTCGACGAAGCGCTCGCGCTCGCGGCGCTGGATCAGGCGCCTACGGCATTCCTGATCGGCGGCGCGCAGCTCTATGGCGAGGGACTGGGCCTCGCGCATGAGCTCGTGGTGACGGAAATCTCCGCGGACTTCGAGGGCGACGCCACCTTTCCCGCACCGGACCCCGACGTGTGGCAAGAAACGTCGCGCGAGACGCTGCATGCGAATGCGCCGAACGACTTCGACTTTGCGTTCGTACGCTACGTGCGGCGCGATTGATTAACTGGGCGCGCAATGCTACCCGAGCGCGCGCCTGCAATCTGCCGCCCAAAAGCACAACGGCACGCCTTGGCGTGCCGTTGTTGATTGAGGATTGAGCCTGCGGAAAAGCCGCTTACTGCCCCGCCACCGTCATACGGTCGATCAGTACCGAGCCGGTTTGACGCGTACCGCGCGCGAGCGTATCCGCGCCCACGGCGACGATGTGGTGGAACATCTCCTGCAGCGTCGAAGCCACCGTGATTTCCTCGACCGGGTACTGGATCTTGCCGTTCTCCACCCAGAAGCCCGACGCCCCGCGCGAATAGTCGCCCGTCACGAAGTTCACGCCCTGCCCCATCAGCTCGGTCAGCAAGAGGCCCGTGCCGAGCTTCTTGAGCATCGCTTCGAAGTCGTCCTCCGGCTTCGTGAGCGAGCTTTGCAGATGCAGGTTGTGCGAGCCGCCGGCGTTGCCCGTGGTCTGCATGCCGAGCTTGCGCGCCGAATACGACGACAGGAAATAGCCCTGCACGATGCCGTCCTTGACGACTTCGCGCCGCTGCGTGCGCACGCCCTCTTCGTCGAACGGCGCGCTGCCGGCCGCACGCGGCACATGCGGGTCCTCGACGATCTGGATGTGCGGCGCGAATACGGGCTTGCCGAGACTGTCGACGAGGAACGACGTCTTGCGATACAGCGCGCCGCCGCTCACGGCCTGCACGAACGCGCCGAGCAGGCCAGCGGCGAGCGGGGCCTCGAACAGCACGGGCACCTTGCGCGTGTCGAGGCTGCGTGCGTTCAGGCGCGAGAGCGCACGCTCGGCCGCATAGCGCCCGACGGCTTCGGGCGCGGCCAGCTCGGCCGCGCTGCGCCGCGAGGTGTACCAGTCGTCGCGCTGCATGTTGCGGCCGGCGCCTGCGATGGGCGCGCACGAAATGTAGTGGCGCGAGTACGGATAGCCGTGCATGAAGCCGCCCGAGGTGGCGAGCACGAACTGCGAATGCTGCGCCGACACGCTCGCGCCTTCGGAGTTCTTCACGCGCGGATCGACAGCGAACGCGGCATCTTCGGCGCGGCGCGCGATTTCCACGGCCTCGTCGGCCGAGAGATTCCACGGGTGGTAAAGGTCGAGGTCGCGCGGCGCGGTTTCGAGCAGCTCGCGCTCCGCGAGGCCCGCGCAGTCGTCGTCGGCGGTGAAGCGCGCGATGTTGTACGCGGCCGCCACCGTGTCCTTGAGCGCCTGCGGCGAAAAATCGGAGGTGCTCGCGTTGCCGCGCTTGTTGCCGATATAGACGGTCACGCCGACCATCTTGTCGCGGTTGTGCTCGATCGTCTCGACCTCGCCGCGGCGCACCGAGACGGACAAGCCGTCGCCTTCGGAGATCTCGGTCGCGGCGTCGCTTGCGCCGAGCGCATTGGCGTGCCGGAGGATGTCGGACGCGATCTCCTTCAGTTCGTCCTGGGTGTGCGGGAAAAAGCGTTGCCGGGCTTCGATGTCTGCTGCCATTGTCGTTACGGTCCGGTTCTGGGCCGATGCGGCCCGCTGATGTCGTGTTTCGCTGGTGTCGCTTCGAGTGCGACCGGTGCTTCGGAACGCGCTGCGTTCGCAAAGCGCATCACGCGATCATAGCAAGGTATGTGAACACGCATCACAGGCGCTTTCGCCGCCTCGCGCTGCGCATGAACCCTCACACCGATATCGGGCCGCCGGCGGCGCCTTCAAGCCCAGGCCGCACGCCCGCGCACGCTACAATACGCCCCATGAAACGCAAAACCCGCATTCAACCGATGAACGACGCTGTCGCCGACCAGGACGACAACGGCTACGATCGCCCGAGCAAATCGCAGCTCAAGCGCGACATGGAAGCGCTCCAGGAACTGGGCCAGGCCCTCGTGGAGCTGCCCAAGGACGCGCTCAAGCGCATGCCGATGACCGAAGACCTCGCGGACGCCGTCCACGAGTGCCGCCGCATCACCGACCACGAAGGCCGTCGCCGCCAGCTCCAGTACGTGGGCCGCATGATGCGCGGCCTGACCGAAGCCGAAGTCGCCGCGCTGCGCACGAAGTTCGAAGAGCACCGCGGCGTGAACAGGGCCGCCACGGCGCGCCTGCACTGGATCGAGCGCACGCGCGACAAGCTGCTCGCCGACGACGCCGCGCTCACCGAATTCATCCGCCAGTACCCCGCCGCCGACCCGCAGGAAGGCCGCACGCTGATCCGCAACGCGCGCCGCGAGCAGGAGCAAAACCGGCCGCCGAAGTCCTTCCGCGAACTGTTCCAGTGGATCAAGGACGTGAGCGCGCAAGGCGCCGGCGAGGCGGACGACCACGACGACGAGCGCGCCGACGAGGACCGCGAAGATGACGAAGCCTGAGCGCAGCCACCCTGACGAACTCGTGATCGGCCTTGTGTCGGTCAGCGACCGCGCGACGAGCGGCGTCTACGAGGACAAGGGCATTCCGTCGCTGATGGAGTGGCTCGGCAGCGTGCTGAAAACGCCTTGGCGCGCCGAAACGCGCCTGATCCACGACGACGCGGCGACGATCTCCGCCACGCTCACGGCGCTCGTGGACGGTCTGGGCTGCGACCTCGTGCTGACCACGGGCGGCACCGGCCCCGCGCGCCGCGATGTGACGCCCGAGGCGACGCTCGCCGTGGCGACCAAGGAGATGCCGGGCTTTGGCGAGCAAATGCGCCAGATCAGCCTGAATTTCGTGCCTACGGCCATTCTGTCGCGCCAGGTCGCCGTGATCCGCGAAAACGACGACCATGCGGCGCTCATCATCAACCTGCCGGGGCAGCCGAAGTCGATCAAGGAAACGCTGGAAGGCCTGCGCGACGATCAAGGCGCGGTGAAGGTGCCGGGTATTTTTGCTGCGGTGCCGTACTGCATCGACCTGATCGGCGGCCCGTATATCGAAACCGATCCGAACGTCGTGGCGGCGTTCCGGCCAAAGAACGCGCAGCGAGCGCCGCGCGCGTAAGACTCGAACTTCTTGCTGCGTTATGACACAACGCGTGCCACAACGCGGCGGCGACGGGACGAACCCGCCGCCTCGGCGTTGCCGTGTCGGCTCAGATCAAAGCGCCGGACCGGCTTCGCCCGTTGCGTTATCCGGCACGATGCCCGGCGCCGGCACGAGGAAATGCTCGCGGTAGTACTTGAGCTCGTCGATCGACTCGTGGATGTCGGCGAGCGCCGTATGCATCGCGCGTTTCTGGAAGCCCTTGTAGATGGTTGGCTGCCAGCGGCGGCACAGCTCCTTGAGCGTGCTCACGTCGAGGTTGCGGTAGTGGAAGAAGCGCTCGAGCGTGGGCATCCAGCGCGCCATGAAGCGGCGGTCCTGACAGATCGAGTTGCCGCACATCGGCGACTTGCCCGGCGGCACGTACTGCGAAAGAAACGCCATGATCTCCTCGGTCGCGCTTTCTTCCGTGACCGTCGAGGCCCGCACGCGCTCGGTGAGGCCCGAGCGGCCGTGCGTGTTGCGGTTCCATTCATCCATGCGGTCGAGCACCGACTCCGGCTGATGGATGGCCAGCACGGGACCTTCCACGAGTTTGTCGAGCGTCGAGTTCGTCACCACCACGGCGATCTCGATGATGCGGTCGTTGTCGGGATCGAGCCCCGTCATTTCCATATCGAGCCAGATCAGGTTCATGTCGGTGCGCTCGATGAGCGGCGCGCCGGCAGCGGTAATGTCAGTCATGAAAGGCAACCCGGAGAGCGTTGGAGGCGCGGCGCGTGCGCGGCATCGACAGGATGCGATGCCCGGCCGGCGAGAACATATAATTGTCGCATAGATACCACGGACTTCCTGGATGCCTAATCTGTCCCCCTCCCCTGCGCTGTACTTCAGCGTGCTCTTCGTCGTGGCCGTGCTCGCCATGGTCGCGACCAAGCTCTGGCTCGCGTCGCGCCAGATCCGCTTCGTGGCCGCCCACCGCGGCGCGGTGCCCGCGCAGTTCACCGCGACCATCCCGCTCGCCGCGCACCAGCGCGCCGCCGACTATACGGTCGCGCGCACGCGCCTTGGCATGATCGAAATCGTGCTCGGCGCCGTGGTGCTGATCGCGCTCACGCTGCTCGGCGGCGTGCAGGCGCTCGACCTCGGCATTTCGGACGCGATCGGGCGCGACTATGTGGGCCAGATCGCGCTGATCGGGGCCGTGCTCGCCATTTCCGGCGTGGTCGAACTGCCGCTCGACTACTACCGCCAATTCGTGGTCGAGGAGCGCTTCGGCTTTAACCGCATGACCAAGCGCATTTTCATCATGGACCGCATCAAGGGGCTCCTGATCGGCGCCGCATTCGGCATTCCGCTGCTCTTCGTCGTGCTCTGGCTCATGAAGCAGGCGGGCAGCCTCTGGTGGCTCTGGACGTGGGCCGTCTGGGTCGCCTTCCAGATGCTCGTGCTGGTGCTCTACCCCACCTTCATCGCGCCGCTTTTCAACAAGTTCGAACCGCTGCGCGATGAAGCCCTGCGCTCGCGCATCGAAGCGCTCATGCAGCGCTGCGGCTTCGCGGCCAAGGGCCTGTTCGTGATGGACGGCAGCCGCCGCTCCGCGCACGGCAACGCCTATTTCACGGGCTTTGGCGCAGCCAAGCGCATCGTGTTCTTCGACACGCTGCTCGCGCGCCTCTCCGGCAGCGAGATCGAGGCCGTGCTCGCGCACGAACTCGGCCACTTCAAGCGCCGTCACGTCATCAAGCGCATGATTGTCACGTTCGCGATCAGCCTCGCGCTGCTCGCCCTGCTCGGCTGGCTCTCACAGCGCGTGTGGTTCTATGAAGGCCTCGGTGTGCGGCCGTCGCTGCTCGGCGGCAACGAAGGGCTTGCGCTCGTGCTGTTTTTCCTCGCCGTGCCGGTGTTCCTGTTCTTCGTCACGCCGCTTGGCAGCCTCTCGTCGCGCAAGCACGAGTTCGAGGCAGACGCCTTTGCCGCCACGCAAACCGACGCGCAGCATCTCGTCAACGCGCTCGTGAAGCTCTACGAGGACAACGCGTCGACGCTCACGCCCGACCCGCTCTATACCGCGTTCTACTACTCGCATCCGCCGGCTTCGCAGCGGATCGACCGACTGCTAGCGCACGCATGAACCGGCGCGCAACGAAAGCCGCCGGCAATGCTAAAGCCGCAGGCGCCACGCTGCACGGCGTGGTGATCGCCGCCCACGGGCGCCATTATCTCGTCGCGCCCGACGGCGGCGGCGCACATCTGCAGTGCTTCCCGCGCGGCAAGAAGAGCGAGGTGGCGGTCGGCGACCGCGTCGAGTATCAATCGACTTCCGCCGATCAGGGCGTGATCGTCGCGATTGGCGAGCGGCGCAACCTGCTCTACCGTTCCGACCAGTTCAAGTCGAAGCTCTTCGCGGCGAACCTCGACCAGCTGCTGATCGTGCTGGCCACCGAGCCGCACTTCAGCGAAGACCTGCTCGGGCGCGCGCTCGTGGCCGCCGAGGCCAACGACCTCAAGCCACTCATCGTCCTCAACAAGATCGACGTCCAGGGCGCGCTGCCGCTCGCGCGGGAGCGGCTCGAACGCTATCGCGCGCTGGGCTATACGGTGCTCGAGGTTTCGGTGAAGGGCCGCCCCGAGGAGGCGCGCGCGGTGCTCGCCGAGCACCTGCACGGCCATCAGACGATCCTGCTCGGCCAGTCGGGCATGGGCAAGTCGACGCTCGTGAACCTGCTGATTCCCGATGCCGAAGCCGCCACGCGCGAGATTTCGACGGCGCTCAACAGCGGGCGGCACACCACGACGTTCACGCGGCTCTACAGCTTGCCCGAGGGTGGCGCGCTGATCGACTCGCCGGGCTTCCAGGAATTCGGCCTCTATCACCTAACCGAAGGCAAGCTGGAGCGCGCGTTTCCCGAATTCCGGCCGCTGCTCGCGCACTGCCGCTTCTACAACTGCCATCACCTGCACGAGCCGGGCTGCGCGATTCTGGAAGCTGTCGACGATGGCCGCATCGCGCCGGAGCGCCAGGCGCTCTACGCGCAGCTCATGCACGAGATCAGCCAGGTCGTGCGCTGACGCGCCGCCTGCCCCTGCGCCTATGCTCAAACTCGTACGCGCGCCGAATCTGCTGATCGCCCAGCACTGGATGAACATCCTGGCGACGGCGGGCGTGCCCTGCGAGCTGCACAACCGCTACCTGAGCGGCGCGATGGGCGAGATTCCCGCTGAGCAGTGCGCACCCGAACTGTGGCTCGTGGACGAACGCGACGAGAAGCTCGCCCGGCGTTTGATCGACGAGGCGGTGAGCGGACCGCCGCCAGGCTCGCCCACATGGCGCTGCGCGCGCTGCGGCGAGGTGCTCGAGGCGCAGTTCACCGTGTGCTGGAATTGCGGGCGCGACCGCGACGTGCGCGACGAATGACGCAAGCACCGTCGCAAATGCAAATGGGCCGCTTTTAGCGGCCCATTTGCATGTTCGCGGCTGGCGATCCGGCGCTCAGAGCCACACGGCGATCGTCAGCATGAGGAGCAGGATCATCCACAGGATCACGGCGCGCCACACGAGGCCCACCGCCGATTGCAGCGTGCGCGGCGTGCAGTCGTCGCCCACCGTGTACGGACCGCCCTCGCCCGGCTGCGCCAGCGCATCGACGCTGGACTGCTCTGCGAGCGGACCCGAGAGGCGAGCGCCGAGCGCCCCGCTGCCGGTCGCGAGCAGCACGCCTTCGTTGGTATCGGGCCACTGGTTCGTGTGATTGCGCCAAGCGTAGATCGCGTCCTCGAAGTTGCCGACGATCGCAAAGCCCAGCGACGTGAGCCGCGCCGGCACCCAGTCGATCACGAAGAACACGTGCTGCGCGAAGTTCGAGAACGCCTCGGTGCGGTCTTCCGCCGGACGCGCCCACTCGCGCGCGAGGTATTCGGCAATGCGGTACAGCACGGCGCCCGCGGGCCCGATCGGCACGAGGAACCAGAAGAACACGCCGAACACGTGCCGATGCGAGGCGATCACCGCATGAATGAGCGTGTGACGCACGATCTCGCTCACGGGCATGTCCACCGCGTCGAGGCCGGTCCATTCGTGGAGAATTTCGCGCGCGCGCGGCACGTCGTCGTTGTTCAGCGCGAGATGAATGTCGGTGAAATAGTGGCTGAACTGGCGAAAGCCGAGCGTGAAATACACGACCACCACGTTCCACAGGAAGGCCAGCACGAAGCTGATGTGGTACAGCACGTAGTAGACGAGCGCCGTGGCGAGCGTCCACGGCAACACGACCACGAGCCAGGCGATGAGGCCGTGCTTCTGCTTGCCGGCGTCGAAGCCGTGAGCGGCCCACTCCGCATTGAGGCGCACGAGCGCCATGACTGGATTATTGGGCGACAGCGCCCGCACCTGTTCGATGACGAGGGCCAGCAATACGGAAAAGAAGGTCATGCGACGCGCCGTGCAGATCGAGTTGCGAAAGGGTTTTAGAAAGTGTTGCAACGATATCACAGGGCCAGATGTGCCTGACCATCGCCGGTCAATCGGGCGGCAATCTCGCAACAGTGCACGGCGGCGCTTGCGCGTGCCGCCAGACGTGTTACGCGAGCAGGAAGCGGTAGAAGTTGCGCAGCATGCCCGCCGTGGCCCCCCAGATAAAGTGCGAGGACCCGACGCCTGACGCGTTAGCGGATTCCGGCGCATTGCGGTCGGGTGCATTGCGGTCGGGATAAGGCATCGCGTAAAAGCGCCGCTCGCCTCCCTCCCAACGGAACACGCGCACCTGGTGATGCACCGGGTTCATGAGAAAGCTGAGCGGCACCTCGAAGATGCTCGCCACTTCGAGCGAATCGGCGGCAAGGCTGAACGGCTCGTGCACGAGGCCGACCACGGGCGTGACCCTGAAGCCCGTGCCAGTGAGATATTCGGGCAATGCGCCGAGCACCTCGACGCGCGCGGGGTCGAGATTCACTTCCTCTTGCGCTTCGCGCAGCGCGGCGGCAATGGGTGTGGGGTCGGAAGGCTCGCGACTGCCGCCGGGAAAGCTCACCTGCCCCGCGTGATTGCTGAGATTGTCGGCGCGCTGCGTGAGCAGCACGGTCAGGCCGCCCGCGCGCATGGCGATGGGCACGAGCACGGCGGCCTCGCGCGGATCGCGCACCTCGGCGAGACGGGCTTCCTGCGGTTCGGGGTCCCACGGCAGACGCTGCTCGAAGCGCGCGCGCAAGCCGGCGGCGGTCAGGCGCTCCGCGGCGACCTGCGGGAGGCTCGCGCCCGTCGATTCGATCGGCAGGCTTTCGGGTTCAAATACTGGGCGGATCAACGGCGGTCCCGGATTACACGTACACGAGATTATTTTGCGGCCAAAAAGAAAAAAGCACCCCGAAGGGTGCTTCTTTCTTACAGCTTTTACGCCTGATCGGCCGGAGCAGCTGCGCGGTCTTTCGACACCAGCTTTTCCTTGATACGTGCCTTCTTGCCCGACAGGTTGCGCAGGTAGTACAGCTTCGCGCGACGCACGTCGCCGCGGCGCTTCACCACGATGCTGGCCAGCAGCGGCGAGTACGTCTGGAACGTACGCTCGACGCCTTCGCCCGACGAGATCTTGCGCACGATGAACGACGAGTTCAGGCCGCGGTTACGCTTCGCGATCACGACGCCTTCGTATGCCTGAACGCGCTTGCGGTTACCTTCAACCACGTTCACGTTGACGATCACCGTGTCGCCGGGGGCGAATTCGGGGATGGTCTTCTCGCCCAGCACGCGCTGGATTTCTTCCTGCTCGAGTTTTTCAATCAGATTCATGGAATGACTCCGTATGCCATCTTGTCGGCGTTCGTACCTGTGCAGGATGACCTGCAACTACGGCCCCGATAGAGGATGGATTCACAACTGGCGCCGTTCACGCATGAAGCGGCACCGCCTTTTGCGCCCCTTGTCGCGCACGCCCGAAGCCTTAGGCTTCGTTCGAGCCCTTCGCGAGACTAGTGAGCCACGCCTCGTCGGCACGGCTCAACATCTTGTTCTTTCTGGCCCGCTCGATCAGATCGGGCCGCTTGTTCCACGTGTTGCGCAACGCCTCGCGGCGCCGCCACAACTCGATTTCCGCGTGATGGCCGCCAAGCAGCACATCGGGCACGCGCACGCCGTCGTATTCCTCGGGGCGCGTGTAATGCGGACAGTCGAGCAAACCGTCGACGAAGCTGTCCTGCACCGCCGAAAGCGCGTCGCCGAGCACACCCGGCAGATTGCGCACCACGGCGTCCATCAAGGCCATCGCGGGCAATTCGCCCCCCGAGAGCACGAAGTCGCCGAGGCTCACTTCTTCGTCCACGCAGCGGTCGACGAGACGCTGGTCGATCGCTTCGTAGCGGCCGCACAACATCACGAGACCTGGCTCCTGCGCGAACTGCATGACGCGTTCGTGCGTGAGCGGCTTGCCTTGCGGCGACATCAGCAGCACACGCGGAGCGCTCACGCCGGCTTGCGCCTGCGCGGCCTTCGCCGCATCGATCGCCGCTTCGAGCGGCTTGGCCAGCATGACCATGCCGGGGCCGCCGCCGTAGGGGCGATCGTCGATCGTGCGATAGTTGTCGGTCGTGAAATCACGCGGATTCCACGTGCGCAACGTGTAACGCTGCTGCTTCGCCGCCCGGCTGGTAATACCCCAGTCGGTCAGCGCGCGGAACATCTCGGGAAAGAGCGTGACGACATCGAACTGCATCGCTCTCTCCGTTCAGCGAAATTGAATCACGGCGCGCGGTATTGCCGTGTTGCTTAGTAATCGGCTTCCCAGTCGACGACGATACGCTTCGCCGCCAGGTCCACCGTTTTCACGAACACGCCCACAAACGGGATCAGGCGCTCGCCGGTGACCGGCTTGCCATCCTTGTCCGTAGACGGGTAAGTGACACGCAACACCGATTGCGCGCCATTGTCGATCAGGTCGGCAACCTTGCCGAGCTCGACACCCGCCTCGTTGGCGACGTCGAGGCCGATCAGGTCGACCCAGTAATATTCATCGGCTGCGGGCGCCGGGAATTCGGCCCGGCTCACGTACACGCGCGCGCCGCGCAACAGCAGCGCGGCGTCGCGGTCGGCCAGGCCCGAAAGCTCGCCGACGACGCTGTCACCATGAACCTTGGCGCTCACGCGCACCGCGGAATGACGCTCGCGATGCCCCTGACCCTCGCGGCCCTTGAGAAGCCACCAGCGTTTAGCGGAAAGCAGCGCGCGGCCGTCCTGCGCGTGCGGCGCGATCTTCAACCAGCCCTTGAGGCCATAGGCGTCGATCACGGCGCCGACTTCAACGGCGTCGTCCGGCCAGCTCGCTTCGGTTTCGGCGCGCAGGCCCTCGGTTGCAGGCGCAGCTTTCGCGGCGCTCTCGCGCGCAGGCTTGCGCACGAACGCACCAAACGAAGGCGCGCTGCGGGCCGCAGCTTTGCCAGCGCCGCTGGTCGCAGCACTTGTTGCAACGTCGGGCGCCCCGCTTTCCGACGCGTCGTTCGCCTTTACGGCAGATTTAGCGTCATGCGCGGACATCGGCACCCCTTGCGACCAGCTTGATATCGCACACGCTCATGGAGCGCGTACGCGGGTAAAACACGGACAACAGACTGAAAGACGCTTAAAAACTTAAGCAGCCGGCGCAGCGGCGGCGGTCTTTTGCGCTTCCTTCACGAGGCGCTCGACTGCCGGCGACATTTGCGCGCCGTTTTCCTTCCAGTACGTCACGCGATCTTGAGCGATACGCAGCGTTTCACCCTTGGTAGCGACCGGGTTGTAGAAGCCCACGCGCTCGATGAAACGGCCGTCGCGACGGTTGCGCGAATCGGTTGCGACGATGTTGTAGAACGGGCGCTTCTTCGAGCCGCCGCGTGCCAGACGGATGATGACCATACTAAAATCCTTGAAAACCGGGGTTCGGGACTACTGAAACATGCGATTATAGCCCGAAACCGGAGGCATAACAAACACTTAACGGGAAATTGCGCGCTGGCGCCGGGAAAGCGGCAAGACGCGGCAGTCAAAGTGCCGCTCGTGGCCACGGCGGGCGGGCCCTGGAGCGAATTGTGGCGACTTTCAGACGACTCGTGCAATGGCTGCGTCGCACTTGCGGCGCCGGCGGGCGTGACAGCTCCCTTTTTCGGGCACCCCGAGCGTCGGCCGGACGGTTCGCACTGGCGTGGCTCGGCCTTGCCGCCGCCCTGCTCGCGGCACCGCTCGCTCACGGGGCGCTTCCCATCGAGCGCATCAAGCTCCCGCCAGGCTTCCACATAGCGGCGCTCTCCGAGGACGTTCCCGGCGCGCGCGAAATGACGCTCTCGGGCAACGGCATCTTATATGTAGGGAGCATGAGCGGCGACGTGTACGCGCTCGAACTCAAGGACGGCAAAGCGGCGAAGCGCCATATCGTGGCATCCGGGCTGACGATGCCGGTGGGCGTGGCCTGGCGCAACGGCGCATTATACGTCTCGGCGGTGTCGTCGATCGTGCGGCTGGACGACATCGACCGTCATCTCGACGATCCGCCCAAGGCCGTAGTCGTCACGGATTCGCTGCCCACCGAGCGCCACCACGGCTGGAAGTTCATCGCCTTCGGCCCCGACGGCAGGCTATATGTGCCGCAAGGCGCGCCGTGCAACGTCTGCCTGCCGGCAAGCGACCCGCAGCGCGTGCATTTCGCGATGATCGGCCGCATGGACCCCGACGGCTCGCACTACGAGACCATTGCGCGCGGCGTGCGCAACACGGTCGGCTTCGCGTGGCATCCGCAGACGCACGAACTCTGGTTCACCGACAACGGCCGCGACATGCTCGGCGACGACATCCCCGACGACAAGCTCAACCGCCTCGCGCACACCGGCGAGGACTTCGGCTTTCCGTATTGCCATGGCGGCAACGTCGCCGACCCCGAGTTCGGCGCGGGCCATCCTTGCAGCGGCTTCACGCCCCCGGTCGCGAAACTCGGCGCGCACGTGGCGTCGCTCGGCATGCGCTTCTACACCGGCTCGATGTTCCCGGCCGATTACAAGAACAGCCTGTTCATCGCCGAGCACGGTTCGTGGAACCGCAGCAAGAAGGTCGGTTACCGCGTAGTGCGCGTGAGCGCCAACCCCGACGGCACGAACGCACGTCAGGACGTGTTCGCACAGGGCTGGCTCAACGCCGACGAGACCCAATGGGGCCGCCCCGCCGACGTGCTGCCGCTGCCCGACGGCTCGCTCCTGATCAGCGACGACTACGCGGGCGCGATCTATCGCGTGACGTACGCCAAACCGTGACGCGCGCGCCGCGTTAAAGCTGCTGGCCTGGTGCCAGGCATAAGCGTGCGCTTGTGCTGCAAGCGAGGCGCGCGGCATACAATGCCCGGCGGCCCGTGTGCGATGACGTGATGCGCCCATGACGGCCAAACGTTCACGTTATGCCCGAGCCCATGCCCAACGAAAACAACCCCGCACGCTTTCGCTCCAAGACCCTCACCGCCGCCCTCGCGTTCCTGTTTGGCAGCCTCGGCGCACATCGCTTCTATCTGTATGGTCCGCGCGACGTGTGGGGCTGGGCGCATCTGTTCGGCACGCTAATCGGCATTCCGGGCGTGATGCTGCTCGTCGCAACCGAACGCGCCTCGATTCCCGGCTGGGGCCTCGCCGTGATCGGCGCGGTTTCCGTCATTTCGGCGTTTCTGGCGGCAATCGTCTATGGGCTGCGCCCCGACGCCAAATGGGACGCGCAGTTCAACGCCGCGTTCGTGGAGCAAGGCCGCACAAGCCGCTCGGGCTGGACGGTCATCTTCGTCGTGATCTTTTCGCTGCTGATTGGCGCATTCCTGCTGATGACGGGACTCGCGCTCTCTTTCCAGACCTATTTCGAGTCGCAGGTCGAGGCCGCAAAGGCCATCTCGCAGTAACGCCGCGAGCCCGATCAGAACAAGTCGAGTTGCGGCTTCTCGCGCTCGGTTTTCGACTGCACGAACGCCGACATATCGAGAATGCCGTGACGCCGCTCATTGAGCCCGAGGCGCCGCACGGCATTGTGAAAGCGCTGCTTGAGCAGGTCGGCCCAAAGCCCCGTGCCCTTCATGCGCTGCGAGAACGCCGACTCGTAGTCCTTGCCGCCGCGCATGTCGCGCACACGGCTCATCACGCGCTCGGCGCGCTGCGGGAAATGCGCCGCCAGCCAATCCTGGAAGAGCGGCGCGACCTCCCATGGCAAACGCAGCACGATATAGCTCGCGCTCGTTGCGCCGGCCTCGGCGCAGGCTTCGAGCACACGCTCCATGTCGGGCTCGGTCACGAACGGAATGACAGGCGCGATGCTCACGCCGACCGGCACACCGGCTTCGGCTAGCGTGCGAATGGTGCGCAGGCGACGCGCAGGGGTCGCCGCACGCGGTTCGAGCGAGCGGGCGATATCGGCGTCGAGCGTGGTGATCGTGATCGCCGCCATGAACTGCTTGCGCGCGGCCATCGGCGCGAGCAGATCGAGATCGCGCTCGATCAGCGAGGACTTCGTGATGGCCGCGAACGGATGCTGACGCTCGGCCAGTACCTCGACCACGCGCCGCGTGATGCGCATGTCGCGCTCCACCGGCTGCCAGGCGTCGGTATTCACGCCGAGCGCAATGGGCTCGGGCTCGTACGAAGGCTTCGCGATCTCCCGCGCCAGCAGTTCTGCGGCATTCACCTTCGCGTAGATACGGCTTTCGAAATCGAGCCCCGGCGAGAGACCGAGATAGCTGTGCGTGGGCCGCGCGAAGCAATAGATGCAACCGTGCTCGCAACCGCGATATGGATTGAGCGAGACGTTGAACGGAATGTCCGGCGACTGGTTGCGCGTGAGGATGCTTTTCGCACGCTCTTCGAAGACTTCAGTGCGCAACTTCGGCTCACTGTTGTGGTCGGCCTGGTCCCCTTGGCCCTCCTCGCCTTCGCCCGCCTGCTGCCAACCATCGTCGAACGCTTCGCGCTGGTCCACTTCATAGCGCCCTTGCAGGTTCGTAACCGCACCGCGCCCTTTGCGTGCCGTGGGCGGCGCAACGGGATACCAGGTATCGGTATCGGGATCGGGGTGGCGGGAATCGGTCACGGCTAAAGTGAACAGGACATAAAAAACGCGGCTCAATACTGTACAAATATACAGTACTGAGCCGCGTTGTCGAGTCCTAAAAACGGGGCGCTGACAGCCGCTCACTCCCCCACGGCGATGGTCAGCGTCTCCTTGATCTCTTCCATCACCACGTAGCTTTTCGACTGAACCGCGCCGGGCAGTTGCAAGAGGATGTCACCCAGCAGCTTGCGATAGTCTGCCATCTCGCCGATGCGGGCCTTGATCAGATAGTCGAAGTCGCCCGAGACGAGATGGCACTCCAGCACTTCGGGAATCTTCTGCACTTCGCGGCGGAACTGGTCGAACATATTGCCGCTCTTGTGGTCGAGCGTGATCTCCACGAACACGAGCAGCGCCGCGCCCAGCACCGCGGGATTCACGCGCGCGAAATAGCCCGTGATGACCCCGTCGCGCTCCATGCGCTTCACCCGCTCGATGCACGGCGTCACCGAAAGCCCGACCTGTTCCGCGAGGTCCTTCATGGCCATGCGGCCGTCTTCCTGGAGCAGTTTCAGGATGCGGTGATCGAGCCGGTCGAGCGCGCGGACCGGCTGGCGTTGCGTTCTCATGATTTCTTCCCGAAAATCTGAAAAATACGATAACAAAACCTAGGCATACAACAATAGCATAGCTACAAATACTGGCTACACGCGAATTTTCATGCCTTCCACCCTATCGGTGCCAAAACACCGCTTCCAGGGCCCCGGCAACACGGCGTAGCCCCAACGAATCTATACGGAGCAGCTATGCGAGTCGTCGTGTTGGGCAGTGGTGTGGTCGGTGTGGCCAGCGCCTGGTATCTCGCCCGCGCGGGCCACGAAGTGACGGTGATCGACCGCGAAGCCGGTCCCGCGCTCGAGACCAGTTTTGCGAACGCCGGCCAGATCTCGCCGGGCTACGCTGCGCCGTGGGCCGCGCCTGGCGTGCCGCTCAAGGCGATCAAGTGGATGTTCGAGAAGCACGCGCCGCTCGCTATTCGTCTGGACGGCACGAAATTCCAGCTGCAGTGGATGTGGCAGATGCTGCAGAACTGCACGGCCGAGCGTTACGCGCTCAACAAAGGTCGCATGGTGCGCCTCGCCGAATACAGCCGCGACTGCCTGCAGGCGCTGCGCGCCGACACGGGCATTCAATATGAAGGCCGCACGGGCGGCACGCTCCAGGTGTTCCGCACACAGCAGCAGTTCGAAGGCGCGGCGAAGGACATTGCCGTGCTGAAGGACGCGAACGTTCCGTACGAACTGCTCACCGCCGACGAGTTGGGCCGCGCCGAACCCGCGCTCGCCGCGGTGTCGGGCAACCTCACGGGCGGCCTGCGTCTGCCCGGCGACGAAACCGGCGACTGCCAGATGTTCACCACGCGCCTTGCCGCGATGGCCGAACAGCTGGGCGTGAAATTCCGCTACAACACGCCGATCGACAAGCTCGTCCTGCAAGGCGACCGTATCGCGGGCGTGCAATGCGGCAGGGAACTGGTGCGCGCGGATTCGTTCGTGGTCGCGCTCGGCTCCTTCTCGACGAAGATGCTCGCGGACATCGTGAAGATTCCGGTCTATCCGCTCAAGGGCTATTCGATCACGGCGCCGATCGTCAACGCCGACGCCGCGCCGGTCTCGACCGTGCTCGACGAAACCTACAAGATCGCGATCACGCGTTTTGACGATCGCATCCGCGTGGGCGGCATGGCCGAGATCGTCGGCTTCGACAAGTCGCTCAAGCAAGCCCGTCGCGAAACGCTCGAAATGTGCGTGAACGACCTGTTCCCGGGCGGCGGCGACACGACGAAGGCCACCTTCTGGACCGGCCTGCGCCCGATGACGCCGGACGGCACGCCGGTCGTCGGCCGCACCCCGATCTCGAACCTGTTCCTGAACACAGGCCACGGCACGCTCGGCTGGACCATGTCGTGCGGTTCGGGCCAACTGCTCGCCGACCTGATCTCGGGCAAGCAACCCGCGATCCGCGCCGACGATCTTTCGGTTCACCGCTATCTCGGCGACACGCAGGGCTCGCATCGCCCGGCTTATGCCTGAAGCAACGCTTTCAGCATGAACGAACACGGCGCCTCTGGGGCGCCGTGTTTCATTTCTCGACTCGCTCGCTACGATTGGCGCGCGGCGTCAGAACTGATCTTCCGCCAGCGCCAGCACGCCCTCGCTGCCGCTTGCGCTGACGATCGCCGCTTCGAGCGCCACAGCCTGGGGCAAGACGTGTTGCGCGAAGAACTGCGCCGTGGCGATCTTCGCGCCATGGAACTTCGGGTCGTCCTGCATGAGACGCTGTGAGGCGAGCATGGCCCGCGCCATCTGCCAGCCGCCCAGCACGATGCCCGCCAGCTTCAGATACGGCACGCTGCCCGCGAACACCGCGTTCGGATCGCTCTTCGCCTTCGCGAGCACGAAGTCCACGGCCGAGGCGAGCGCCTCGCGGCCGAGTGCAAGATGCTTGCGCATCGACTCGAACGCCGCGCCTTGTTGCGCTGCTAGCGCGTCGACGGTCTGCGCGATATCGGCAAGCAACGCCTTCGCCGCCGCGCCGCCGTCGCGCAGCGTCTTGCGCCCGATGAGGTCGTTCGCCTGAATCGCCGTCGTGCCTTCGTAGATGGGCAGAATGCGCGCGTCGCGGTAGAACTGTGCCGCGCCCGTTTCCTCGATGAAGCCCATGCCGCCATGCACCTGCACGCCAAGGCTCGTCACTTCCAGCGCGAGTTCGGTACTCCAGCCCTTCACGATCGGCACGAGGTATTCGTAACGCGCCTGATGCCGCGCGCGGGCCGCCTCATCGGGATCGCCATGCGCGCGATCGCTCTCGCCCGCCGCCACGTAAGCGAGTGCACGCGCGGCTTCGGTGAGGGAGCGCATCGTCGCAAGCATGCGGCGCACGTCCGGGTGATGGATGATGCTCACCGCTGCTTTCGCAGAACCATCCACCGGGCGGCTCTGCACGCGCTCCTTCGCATAGGCGAGCGCCTTCTGGTACGCGCGATCGGAAACGGCCACGCCTTGCATGCCCACGGCGAAACGCGCTGCGTTCATCATGATGAACATGTATTCGAGGCCGCGATTCTCTTCGCCGATCAGCTGGCCGATCGCGCCGCCATGATCGCCGAACTGCAGCACGGCGGTCGGGCTCGCCTTGATGCCAAGCTTGTGCTCGATCGACACGCAGTGCACGTCGTTGCGCGCACCGAGCGTTCCGTCTTCGCCCACGAGGAACTTCGGCACGATAAAAAGCGAAATGCCCTTCACGCCTTCAGGCGCAGTGGGTGTGCGCGCGAGCACGAGATGGATGATGTTCTCCGCCATGTCGTGCTCGCCCCACGTGATGAAGATCTTCGTGCCGAACAGTTTGAACGTACCATCGCCTTGCGGCTCGGCGCGCGTGCGCACGGCCGCGAGATCCGAGCCCGCCTGCGGCTCGGTGAGGTTCATCGTGCCGGTCCAGTCGCCCGAGATGAGCTTTGGCACGAAGCGCTGCTTTTGCACTTCGCTTCCGGCGGTGAGGAGTGCTTCGATAGCGCCGTCGGTGAGCAGCGGACACAGCGCAAACGAGAGATTCGCCGCGTTGAGCATTTCCACGCACGGTGTGCCGACGAGTTTCGGCAAGCCCTGTCCTTCGTATTCCTGAGGATGTTGCACGCCCTGCCAGCCGCCTTCCACGTACTGCCGGAATGCCGCTTTGAAACCGGGCGTGGCATGCACGTTGCCGCTTTCCCAGCGGCTCGGATTGCGGTCGCCTTCGGCGTTCAGCGGCTCCAGCACTTCGCCGCATAGCTTGGCCGCTTCGTGCAGCACCGCTTCGACGGTCTCGGGCGTGGCGTCTTCGCCGCCCGGCAGCTTCGCGATCTCTTCGAGGCCGGCCAATTCCTTCATGACGAACAGCATGTCGCTCGTTGGCGCCTGGTACATGTCAGTCTCCTCCCCTTTCCAGAGTGCGGCTCCTCAAATGACAAAGGGGCGCCGCAGCGCCCCTTTGTTGCTTCGTCTCACGCCGCGCACTCAATCATGATCGCGGCGCTCGTCGCAAGATACACCGGCCAGCTTCAGCCGAGTTCCTTCACGAGT